>JANOTE010000588.1:0-8886 GCA_031416195.1 Rhodoferax sp. | reverse complement strand
GGCCAGGGCAACTTTGGCTCAGTCGATGGCGACAATGCCGCCGCCATGCGGTACACCGAAATCCGCATGTCAAAAATCGCGCACGAGTTGCTGGCCGATCTGGACAAGGAAACCGTCGATTTCGGCCCTAACTATGATGGTAGTGAGAGAGAGCCGCTGGTGATGCCCGCGCGCTTCCCGAATTTGCTGGTCAATGGTTCGTCGGGCATTGCGGTGGGCATGGCGACCAACATCCCGCCGCACAATTTGAATGAATCGATTGATGCGTGCCTGCATTTGCTGCGCAACCCGATGGCCAGCATTGACGAGTTGATGGAGATCATTCCTGCGCCAGATTTCCCCACGGCCGGCATCATTTACGGCATCAACGGCGTGAAAGACGGATACCGTACCGGGCGGGGCCGGGTGGTGATGCGGGCCAAGGTGCATTTTGAAGACATCGACAAAGGCCAGCGTCAGGCCATCATCGTGGACGAGCTGCCGTATCAGTGCAACAAAAAGACACTGCAGGAGCGCATGGCCGAATTGGTACACGAGAAGAAAATCGAAGGCATCAGCCACATCCAGGACGAGAGTGACAAATCAGGCATGCGCCTGGTGATTGAGTTGAAGCGTGGCGAAGTGCCCGAGGTCGTTCTGAACAACCTGTACAAGCAAACCCAGTTGCAGGACACGTTTGGCATCAACATGGTGGCACTGATCAATGGCCAGCCCAAGCTGTGCAACTTGAAGGACTTGATTGAGGTCTTTCTGGAGCATCGCCGTGAAGTGGTCACGCGGCGCACCATCTTTACCCTGCGCAAGGCGCGCGAGCGCGGTCATGTGCTCGAAGGCCTGGCAGTGGCTTTGGCGAATATTGACGAGTTCATCCGCATCATCCGCAATGCACCAACACCGCCTGTGGCCAAGGCCGAGCTGATGTCCAAACCGTGGGACAGCAAGCTGGTACGCGAGATGCTCACCCGTACGCGAGCGGACGGCGGCGCAATCAACGCCGACGACTACCGCCCCGACGGGCTGGACAAGTTGGTGGGCATGGGCAACGACGGTCTGTACCGTTTGAGCGATACGCAAGCGCACGAAATCCTGCAAATGCGCCTGCAACGCTTGACCGGGTTGGAGCAGGACAAAATCGTCGCCGAGTACAAAGAAGTGATGAGCGAGATTGAAGACTTGCTGGACATCTTGAGCAAGCCCGAGCGCGTCTCCATCATCATTGGCGATGAACTGACCTCGATCAAACAGGAGTTCGGCCAAACCAAGTTGGGTGCACGGCGCAGCCTGGTGGAGCACAGCTCGTTTGATCTTTCGACCGAGGACTTGATCACCCCGACCGATATGGTGGTCACACTCAGTCACAGCGGCTACATCAAAAGCCAGCCGTTGAGCGAATACCGCGCCCAAAAACGCGGTGGCCGCGGCAAGCAAGCCACAGCCACCAAGGAAGATGACTGGGTTGACCAGCTTTTCATCGCCAACACGCACGACTACATCCTGTGCTTCAGCAACCGGGGTCGGTTGTATTGGCTCAAGGTCTGGGAAGTGCCACAGGGCTCGCGTGGCTCACGCGGACGCCCCATCGTCAATATGTTTCCATTGACGGAGGGCGAAAAAATCACCGTGGTGTTGCCACTCACGGGTGAAAAGCGCAGCTTCCCGGCCGATCAGTATGTGTTCATGGCAACCAGCATGGGCACCGTCAAAAAAACCACGCTGGATGAGTTCAGCAACCCGCGCAAGGCCGGCATCATCGCGGTCGATCTCGATCCAGGTGACTTCCTGATTGGCGCATCGCTCACTGATGGAAAGCACGACGTGATGCTGTTCAGCGACGGTGGCAAGGCAGTCCGCTTTGATGAAAACGATGTGCGCCCAATGGGTCGCACCGCACGCGGCGTGCGCGGCATGATGCTGGAAGAAGGCCAAGGCGTGATCGCCATGCTGGTGGCTGAGGATGAGCAGCAAAGCGTGTTGACCGCTACCCAAAATGGCTACGGCAAGCGCACCAGCATCACCGAATACACCCGCCATGGCCGGGGCACCAAGGGCATGATTGCGATTCAGCAAAGCGAGCGCAACGGCAAAGTGGTGGCGGCAACGCTGGTGCATGTAGACGACGAGATCATGCTGATCACCGACAAGGGTGTGCTGGTGCGCACACGCGTCAGCGAAATCCGCGAGATGGGTCGTGCCACGCAAGGGGTCACGTTGATCGGGCTGGACGACGGCTCCAAGCTAAGCGGCTTGCAGCGCATTGTGGAGAACGATGCAAACCCGGTGGAGAGTGATGTAAGCGAGGTTGCACCTGAAGAGAATCCGGATGATGTTTCTGGTGAAGCGCCAGGCGATTCAGAAGTCTGATGCAAACGCCGACCCTGCCCAGTTTGGCTGATTTGCGTGTGCAGATTGATGCACTCGATGCACAACTGCTGCGCCTCTTGAATGAGCGTGCCCATGTGGCCGAGCAGGTCGGTGAAATCAAGCGGCTCGAAGGCTCGCCGTTTTTCCGACCAGATCGGGTGGCGCAAGTTATCCAGAAGATTCAAACTGCCAACCAAGGGCCCTTGAAAGATGTCCACGTGGCGGATATCTGGCGTGAAATCATGTCTGCCTGTTTGGCGCTTGAGGCACCGCAGCGCGTGGCGGTGCTCGGGCCAGCAGGCACATTCTGTGAGCAGGCGGCGTTACAGTATTTTGGCGGTGCGATTGAGTTGATCTATTGTGGTAACTTTGATGAAGTCTTTCATGCTACCGAGGCGGGGCGTGCGCAATTTGGTGTGGTGGGTGTCGAAAGTTCTGCAGAGGGTGTAGTCACCCGATCACTCGACCTGTTCCTTCGCACGCAGACGCAGATGGTCGGCGAAGTCAGCCTGATGGTTCGCCACAACGTACTGCGTCTGAGCAATTCTCTTGATGGCATCGAGGTCGTGCTGGCCCACCCCCAGGCGCTTGCGCAATGCCAGGGCTGGTTGACGCAATACTTGCCTAAAGCTGAGCGCAGGGCGGTCTCCAGCAACGCCGAAGGTGCCCGCCTGGCGGCCACCAACCCGGCTTGGGCCGGTTTGGCCAGTGAGCGCGCCGCCAGCCAGTTTGGGCTGCATATTGCGGCCCATGCGGTGCAGGACGATGCCCATAACCGCACCCGTTTCGCCGTGATCTGCCTGCCGCAAACCCTGGCCACACCGCCCGCTTCGGGCCGCGATTGCACCAGCTTGGTGGTTTCGGTGCCGAATCAGCCAGGGGCTTTGCATGACCTGCTGATTCCGCTCAAGACCCATGGTGTCTCGATGACCCGGTTTGAGTCACGTCCCGCCCGCACGGGCCAGTGGGAATATTATTTCTACATCGATATCCAGGGCCATCCCTCGCAGCCCCACATCGCAAGCGCACTCAAAGAGCTACAAACCCTTTGCGCGTTTTACAAAGTGCTCGGCACCTATCCAAGTAGTGACTAGAACATGTTTGAACAATTAGGCTTGATTGGCTGCGGCTTGATGGGCGGCTCGTTCGCGCTGGCCCTCAAACGTGCGGGCCTGGTCAAGCGCGTGGTGGGTTACAGCAAGTCGCCATCAACCACTGAACGCGCGCGCAGTATGGGCGTAATTGATGTCGAGGCGCCGTCTGCGCTGCTGGCGGTGTCGGGGGCAGATATTGTCTTGATTGCAGTGCCTGTGGCAGCAACCGAAGCCACCTTCAAGGCAATCAAACATCTGGTCACACCCCAAATGTTGATCATGGACGTGGGCTCCACCAAACGTGAGGTGATCGATGCGGGCCGGCGTGCCCTGCGCGACCAAATCGGCTCGTTTGTTCCCGCCCACCCGATTGCTGGCAAAGAAGTGGCGGGCGTGGAACATGCTGATGCGGATCTCTACATGGGCAAGCAGGTAATCTTGACCCCGATCGAGCGAACGTTGACCGTGCAATTGCAAAAAGCCGTTGATGTCTGGACAGGCTTGGGCTGCCGCGTCTTGCAAATGTCGCCTGAAGCGCATGATGCGGCATTTGCTGCGGTGAGTCATCTGCCGCATCTGATTGCGTTTGCGTTAATGAATGCGATTGGTGGGCAGGCCAACGGCAAAGAGTTTTTGTCGCTGGCAGGCCCTGGTTTTCGTGACTTCACGCGCATTGCGGCCGGTGACCCGCATGTCTGGCGCGACATCATGATCTCCAACCGCGAAGAACTGCTGGCGCAAACCAAAATTTTCAAGCGCAACCTTGAAACACTGGAGCTGATGATTTCCAGCAGCAATTCCGATGCACTGGAGACGCTGATCAATCAGGCCAGCCTGGCCCGTGCCAACTGGACGATGACATCCAACAAGCCGCCGCGCTGAAGCAGGCTTTTGATCTGCGCTTGCAGAATCCAAATTCGGCACTACCATGTTTGCAACCCAGTTTCTTGACATTCCCCCGCTGGAATCCGCGTCTGGCACCGTGGTGCTGCCGGGCTCTAAAAGTATCTCCAACCGGGTACTGCTCTTGTCTGCACTTTGCAAGGGAACGACCACGCTGCACGATTTGCTGGACTCCGACGACACCCAGGTGATGCTGGCTGCACTGCGCAGCTTGGGCTGTGCAGTGCAGCAGCAGGGCACCACGGTTGAAATAGAGGGTCTTGGTGGTGTCATCAAAAACACCCGGGCAGACCTGTTCATGGGCAATGCCGGCACCGCAATGCGTCCGCTCACCGCCGCGCTTGCGGTGTTGGGCGGCGACTTCACGCTGCATGGCGTGCCGCGTATGCACGAGCGGCCGATTGGCGACTTGGTGGATGCCTTGCGCCAGTTAGGTTGTCAAATTGATTATTTGGCGAACGACGGTTTTCCGCCGTTGCGTATTGGGCAACCTCAATTGCTGTTAAATGCGCCGATTCAGGTTCGCGGCGATGTCTCCAGCCAGTTTCTGACGGCACTGCTCATGGCCTTGCCGCTGGTTGCCCAAAAAGCTATTGTTATTGACGTTGTGGGGGAACTAATTTCACGGCCCTACATTGAAATAACGCTGAATCTGTTGGCGCGTTTTGGGGTGAAGATCGAGCGCGAGGGTTGGGCCCGTTTCACCGTTCCGGCGGGCAGCCAGTTGAAATCACCCGGCGTTTTGCATGTGGAGGCTGACGCATCATCTGCTAGTTATTTTATAGCTTTAGGTGCAATAGCGACAAGAACTGATGTTGAAAATAGCTTAAAACACATCAGAATTGAAGGGGTTGGAGCGTCGTCGATTCAAGGCGACATCCGGTTTGTTGAGGCGGCGGTACAAATGGGGGCCAACGTGCAAAGCGGCCCCAACTGGCTCGAAGTGTCGGTGGACGTTTGGCCGTTGAAGGCGATCGACCTTGACTGCAACCATATCCCCGATGCCGCGATGACCCTGGCGGTGATGGCGCTTTATGCCAAAGGTACAACGCTACTTCGCAATATCGCCAGTTGGCGCGTGAAGGAGACTGACCGTATCATTGCGATGGCGGCTGAGCTGCGCAAACTCGGTGCCGTGGTCGAGGAAGGGGCTGACTTCCTCAAAATCACGCCTCCTGCGTCCCCCAGCCATTGGAAAGCGGCCACTGTCCACACTTATGACGATCACCGTGTGGCGATGTGTTTTTCACTCGCTGCATTCAATCCAGCGTCTGTGCCTGTGCGAATTGAAGACCCTAAATGTGTGGCCAAGACCTTTCCCGATTATTTTGAGGCGCTGTTTTCAGTCGCACACACGCCTGCAAGTCTCATCCCGGTGATTTGCATTGATGGCCCCACCGCATCGGGCAAAGGCACGTTGGCGGCAGAGCTGGCCAAGCGCTTGGGCTATCACTTTCTGGATTCCGGCTCTCTCTACCGAATTGCTGCGCTGGCGGCTACGCAGGCGGGTTTGAGTCTGGGTGCAACCGACGAAGCAGCGATTGCCAACTTGGTAAAGCGTTTGAGCATTTGCTTCAATCAAGGCCGCGTGATGGTGGATGGGCTTGATGTGAGCGAGGTCATTCGAACCGAACAGGCGGGTATGAACGCCTCCAAAGTATCGGCGTTGAATGGTGTCCGCCTGGCGTTGGTGAACCTGCAACACAGCTTTCGCACGCTGCCGGGCCTGGTGGCCGACGGGCGTGACATGGGCACCGTCATCTTCCCGCAGGCTCTTTTGAAGGTTTACTTGACGGCAAGCGCCGAGCGCCGCGCCGAGCGCCGTCATAAACAATTGATTTCAAAGGGGATTTCGGCTACACTCCCATCTCTTCGCGCGGACTTGGAGGCGCGCGACGCCAGAGATTCTTCTCGCGTCGCAGCACCTCTGAAGGCCGCACGAGATGCGGTGCTGCTGGACAACTCGAATTTAACGGTTGAAGAATCTGTTGAACACGTGTTGACCCTTTGGCGCAGCAAACAGCCTTTTGGCTAAAACCTTTTGGCTGAAATCTGGCCCGCGCAACCATCATTGCACTGCTCTTAAGTGCTCGGTTGTGTGGTTCAACAACCTAACCCAGCAATGAAAATTGCAAAAAAATGTCCGAATCTTTCGCAGACCTGTTTGAAGAATCCCAGAAGCGTTCTGAAACCCGCATCGGTGAAGTCGTCACCGCTGAAGTGATCCGCATTGAGCACAGCTTTGTTGTGGTCAACGCTGGCCTCAAGTCCGAGGCGTATGTTCCGTTGTCTGAATTCAAGAGCGACAAAGGCGAGTTGGAGTGCCAAGTCGGCGAATTTGTCTCTGTGGCCATCGTTGCCATGGAGAACGGCTATGGCGACACCATCGTCAGCCGCGACACCGCCAAGCGCCTCGCTTCGTGGATGAGCCTGGAGAAATCGCTGGAGTCTGGCGAGTTTGTCACCGGCACCACCAGCGGCAAAGTCAAGGGTGGCCTGACCGTCCTGGTCAACGGCATTCGCGCCTTTCTGCCCGGTTCATTGGTTGACACCCGCCCCACCAAAGACTTGTCTCCGTATGAGAACAAGACGATGGAATTCAAAGTCATCAAGCTCGACCGCAAGCGCAACAACGTCGTGTTGTCACGCCGTGCTGTGGTCGAAGCCAGCATGGGCGAAGAGCGCGCCAAGCTGATGCAGACCCTCAAAGAAGGCTCCGTCGTTCATGGTGTTGTCAAGAACATCACCGAGTACGGCGCGTTTGTGGACTTGGGTGGTATCGATGGCTTGCTGCACATCACCGACATGGCTTGGCGCCGTGTCCGTCACCCGTCTGAAGTGGTGACGGCTGGCCAAGAAATCACTGCCAAGATTTTGAAGTTTGACACCGAGAAAAACCGTGTTTCACTGGGCTTGAAGCAAATGGGTGATGACCCGTGGATGGGCGTAAACCGCCGTTATCCTCAAGGCACCCGCATGTTCGGCAAGATCACCAACATTGCCGATTACGGCGCATTTGTAGAACTCGAGCCAGGCATCGAAGGCTTGGTGCATGTGTCCGAGATGGACTGGACCAACAAGAACATTGCACCGTCCAAGCTCGTCACCTTGGGCGACGAAGTTGAAGTCATGGTCTTGGAAATCGACGAAGACAAGCGCCGCATCTCCTTGGGTATGAAGCAGTGCAAGGCCAACCCTTGGCAAGAGTTCGCGCAAAACACCAAGCGCGGCGACCGCGTCAAGGGCCCGATCAAATCCATCACTGATTTCGGCGTGTTCGTCGGATTGGCGGCTGGTATTGATGGCTTGGTGCATTTGTCTGATCTGTCTTGGAATGAAGCGGGCGAAGCCGCTGTGCGCAACTACAAAAAGGGCCAGGAAGTCGAAGCCTTGGTGTTGGCTGTGGACGTGGACCGCGAGCGTATCTCGCTGGGCATCAAACAGCTCGACTCTGACCCGTTCACCACCTTTGTGTCAATCAATGACAAGGGCCAGGTTGTGACCGGCAAGGTCAAGACGGTTGATCCCAAAGGCGCCGAGATTGACCTGGGCGATGACATCATTGGCTATCTGCGTGCCTCCGAGATCAGCCGTGACCGCGTGGAAGACGCGCGCAATGTGCTCAAGGAAGGTGACGAAGTCACCGCTGTGGTGGTCAATGTGGATCGCAAGACCCGCAACATCCAGTTGTCGATCAAGGCCAAAGACATGGCTGACCAGTCTGAGGCCATGGCTACTTTGAGCCAGGCATCTGCCCGCGAAAATGCAGGCACGACGAGCCTGGGTGCTCTGCTGCGCGCCAAGCTGGACAACAACAACTGATCCGTTGATGTTGACTTGAACAAAGGCGACCAAACGCTGTGAGCGTTGGTCGCCTTTCAATTTGCCTATCTCAGTAGATCAGTTTCATGACCCGCTCAGACCTCGTTGAAGCACTGGCCAACCGCTTTGCCCAGCTCACCCATCGTGACACTGAGTTTGCGGTCAAGGCGATTCTGGATGCGATGAATGACGCGTTGGTACGCGGCCACCGCATTGAGATTCGCGGCTTTGGCAGCTTCACCATCAACCGGCGACCGCCGAGGATCGGGCGCAACCCACGCAGCGGCGAGAGTGTGGCCATCCCCGAGAAGCGCGTGCCGCACTTCAAGCCCGGCAAGGCCTTGCGCGAGACCGTCGATCAGATCGATCAGGTGGATCAGCGCTCAGAATCTAACGGCGTTTGAGGCGTCGAGCGCATCGGACGCTATAGAATCGCAATGCCCTTGGGGACTTGAATGAAACACCTGATTTGGTGCTTGAAATGGCTGCTCGGTGCAGCCGTTTTTTTTACGCTCTTTGCCTTTGCATTGAACAACCAGCAAGATGCCAAGCTGCATTTTTTCTTTGGCACGCAGTTGCGTTTGCCGATGGTGTTGATCGTCTTGGCGGCTTTTGCCATTGGCTTGGGGCTTGGTATTCTGGCGATGGTACCTCGGTGGTGGAACCAGCGCAGCGCCGCAACCAAGGCCCGCAAGCTGGGTGTACC
>JANOTE010000587.1:0-1500 GCA_031416195.1 Rhodoferax sp. | reverse complement strand
CCTCATGTTCACCCTTGGCGGTCAGTCAGAATTTCTGTTCCAACTCCACCGCTTTCAGCGACGCCCGAATTGCTTCGCCTTGGACTTTCAACTTCCGCAACGGAGCTGACCTGCTAAGCGTCACTGGCCCTTCCTTGCTCGACAATGCAAGCGCAATTGCCAACAAGGTGCCGTTCCCCGTGAGCGTGACGATCGCGCAGGGCGCTACAGCGGCGACACCGACCATCAGTTGGGTAATCCCGAATGGCGTCCTGCCAGACGGCTTTCGCGTCGTTATTTTTGACCGCAGCGGGCCAAACCTGCCCAATGGCACAAAAAATGTCATTCACGTCGTCGCGATCAATCCGGCGTCAACCAGTTACACCATTCCCGCCACACTGAGCGCTGGAGGTACGCTGGATGCAAGCGGCGCGCACAACTACACCATCGGCTTCCAGGTCATCGAGACCCGCAATCATGTCGCATTCACCAACAACAATGCGGAGATTCTGCGCCGGTCAAATTCCTTTTTCAGCTTTACGCCGAGCAACGTGATCGGCCCGCCCAATGTCCATCTGCCCACCGTCGGGCCTGACACAAACCTCTTAGACAACCTGGGCGCGGTGTATCAATTCAACGTGCAAACCGTCGGACCAAACAACGTGACCTTCATCGACCCGGTAGTGGCAACCGGTTATGACTATGCCATTGGCATTGGCGATCCCAACTTCGCCTCCGTCATCCTGCCCAACGTGGGTGATGGCATCTTTGACCTGATTGTCGGCAATGTACACAACATCGTATTGGCTGGTCAGCAGTTCTTTTTTGGACAAGGCGGCGTGGGCGCTTTCAGCGTGCGCGATATCGAAGTCGGGGCCGCGCTGGACCCAAATAATACCAACGCCTTCATCACCGGCCTGACCTTTGTCAGCGATGGCTCCTTCACCGGAACCATGACCCCAATTCTCACTTTTGTGCCGGATGTAAACACGGTGCCAGAGCCGGATAGCCTGGCCTTGCTTGCCATCAGCCTGGCGGCATTTGGCCTGAGTCGACGCAAATCCAAGCTGAATCAAGTCGGCGCGCTCGTCTAATGGCCCCACTGTAAGTGCTGACAGCGGGGGCTTTGGCTCCCGTTTTTTTTTGGGTCTGGCGAACTCTGCTTTGCATCTTCTGTATATCCTGTATATACTTAACACTTTTTTGGCTACCCTCCATGCTGACCCGAGTCTTCAAAAGCGGCAATTCTCTGGCTGTGCGCATCCCCAAAGAACTGGGGTTTGTCGATGGCGCGCAGGATGTGGAGGTGGAGCGCGTGGGCAATACGCTAGTGCTGCGGCGGGTGGAGCCGGAAACCTTGGCCGATCTTGGTGAGATTCTGGCCATGTTCAGCCCCAGCTTCATGGCCGGTGGGCGCGAGTTTCATGAGGAACAGGAGCGCGACTGGAGCGGCAAGTGGCCGGGCAGCGTTAAAAAATGAGCACAAGGGTGAGCCATGCGTTACATGCTTGACACCAACAT
>JANOTE010000586.1:0-2480 GCA_031416195.1 Rhodoferax sp. | reverse complement strand
TGCAGCGCTTGCGCCAGATTTGCGACAAGCACGGCATCTTGCTGATTTTTGACGAGGTCATTACTGGCTTTGGCCGCCTGGGCACCAACTTTGGCGCCGACTATTTCGGCGTGGTGCCCGACATGCTGAATTTCGCCAAGTGCGTGACCAATGGTGTCATCCCCCTGGGTGGCGTGATCTGCCGCAGCCACCTGTACGACACGATGATGTCCGCCAATGAAAAAAGCCCTGCACACGCCGTCGAGTTCATGCACGGCTACACCTATTCTGGCCACCCGGTAGCCTGCGCTGCAGCGGTTGCCACACTCAACCTCTACAAGGAGGAAAACCTGTTCGCCCGCGCTGGAGAGATGGGCAAGGTGATGGGCGATGCCATGCACAGCGCCCTCAAAGGCCTGCCCAACGTGATCGGCATCCGCACACTGGGCCTCGCGGGTGGAGTCGAGCTGAGCCCCATCGCAGGCGTGCCGGGCAAACGCGCGTTTGACATCTTCATGGAATGCTTCCACAACGGCATCATGGTTCGCCCCGCAGGCGAAACCCTGGTGCTGGCACCGCCCTACATCGTCGAGAAATCGCACATCGACGAGCTGGTGGGCACGTTGGCGGCGGCGATCAAGAAGCACGCTTGACATCGACTCGCTTCCCCGTGCGCGTGCAGGAGGGGCGGGTTTTCATAAGGTTTGTTCCGGCCTGAAGCATCGAGAATGGGGTCGCTGTATAGCCGCTCCACCTTAACTGCCAGGCACCCCATGATCTTGCTCAGTCCAATGAAACTTCTTGCCGTGCTGATGTCGCTTGTAACGGTGCTGTTTTGCAGCACAGTGCAAGCCCAAAACTGGCCTGCCAAACCCATCAAATGGGTGGTGCCCTATACGCCGGGCGGCATCACCGACAGCGCGACGCGCATGGTGGTTCACAAAGTTCAGGAGCAAACGGGCTGGACGATTCTGGTCGAAAACAAACCGGGTGCCAATTCAATGCTGGGTGCGGATCAGGTGGCCAAGTCGCCGCCTGACGGCTACACCATGCTGACCGTCATTGCGGCCCACGCGGCCAACACCACGCTGTATGCGGGGCGCATTCCGTACGACACCGTCAAGAGCTTCGCACCGATTTCGCTGGTGGGCATTGCACCGTTGATCATGACGGCGGGTAATAATTTTGCACCCAAAGACGTGAAGGAACTGGTGACCTATGCCAAAACCAACCCCGGCAAGATTTCCTTCGGCTCTTCAGGTGTGGGCGCGGCAGCGCACCTGACCACCGAGCTGTTCAAGCAGTCCATCGGCGCAGACATGGTGCATGTGCCGTACAAAGGCACCGCGCCCGCGCTGCAGGATTTGATCGGCGGCAGCATCCAGATTCTGGTTGACACGCCCAGCTCATTGATGCCGCATGTGCGCGGTGGCAAGATCAAGGCGCTGGGCATGTTCTCAGGCAAGCGTCTGTCCAGCGCGCCCGAGGTGCCGACTATTGCCGAGAGCGGCGGGCCCGCCTTGGAGTCGTCCACTTGGGTGTTATTTTTGGCCCCTGTGGGCGTGCCTCGCGACATCGTGACCCGGTTGAACGCCGAGGTGGCTAAAGCCGTCAACTCCCCCGAAATCAAGGCCAAGTTCGAAGCGCTAGGCATTGAGCCTGTCGGCAATTCACCTGAAGCCGCCGCCAAGTTTCTGGACGACGAGATCGCCAAATGGGCCAAGGTGATTGGTGCGGCGGGCGTCAAGGCGGAGTAGCGTTTGACATCACCCGGTCACAGCGGTCAGCGATGAGGAGTCACGACTCGCCGTTGGCTTTCAGTAGCCGACTGGTGCCGCGAATTTCGCGCACGTAGGCCTGTGCAGTGGTTTGGCTGAAGCTCTGCAATTGTGTCAGCCGTTCAAAGTCGATAGCTGTCTGGTCATGCTGCTCCATCAGAAATTTGATAGCCTGCACCGGGTCTGGCGGCGCAATGGGGTAGTGCTTGGCCTCATACGCTTCGATCAGCGTCACCATGGCCTTGAAATGCGCACCCGCGTCACTGTCAGGCTCGGGTTCGGTGTCGAAATATGGCGCAACTAAGCTAAGCGCGTTTTGGTAGTCCTGCTCAGTACGGACAGGTTGAATTGGATATGCATTTTTTTCATGGTGAACTCTCCAAAACCTTGGTAGCAATGGCATCGTATCAGCGCAATTGCAGCTCAAACGTAAAGTCCGAAGTACAGAAAAAGTATATACTAAGTGTGACCAATTTAATGAAATCACACCATGCCCAAAGAAGCCGTCTTCACAATGAAGCTCGAACCTGAGCTGCGGGCCGACTTCGTGGCCGAAACCGAAGCCGCCCACCGACCTGCGTCGCAGGTTTTACGCGAGCTCATGCGCGAGTTTGTCCAGAAACAGCGTGACACACGTGAGTACGATGCATTTTTACGCAGCAAGGTTGAAGTCGCACGCGCGTCGATGCATGCGGTTGTGGGCAACGCAAACGACGCGGTTGA
>JANOTE010000585.1:0-4220 GCA_031416195.1 Rhodoferax sp. | reverse complement strand
CAAGCTACGACTGCTTGAGTAGTCCACATTCCACTGACGCAATGTAACGCGACGTACTTGCCGGCAGATTCACCTTCCAGACGCGGCCGTCCATGTAGTAGTCTAAGGCTTTGAAATGCCCGCTGCGGTGCTGACCGACATTCAAACTCGCACCTCATCGCCCCTGCGCATCACCCGTGGCGAAGATTTTCAGAGCCGGAACGTCGCGGGGCTGTATCCTGCGGGCGAAGGTGCCAGCTACGCCGGTGGAATTTTGTCAGCGGGGGTGGATGGCATCAAAGTGGCCGAAGAGCTGGCACGACAACTCTCTCTCCAATAAACCATAGGCAAGCCTGAACATGATCGACACCTCCATTCACATTTCCATCCACACCTACATCCCCGCTGACGGCCACGGCCTGCCGCATGACCCGTTCAACGCCATCGTCGGGCCGCGCCCGATTGGCTGGATTTCATCGCGCTCAAGCAGCGGCGCGGTCAATCTGGCCCCCTACAGCTTCTTTAACGGCTTCAACTACACGCCGCCCATCATCGGCTTTTGCAGCGTGGGCTACAAAGACACGGTGCGCAATATCGAGGAGACGCGCGAGTTCGTGTGGAACCTGGTGACGCGCGATGTCGCCGAGGCGATGAACGCCAGTTGCGCTAGCGTGCCACCGGAGGTGAACGAGTTTGAACTGGCGGGTTTGACACAAGCACCGTCGATCAAAGTCGCGCCACCGCGCGTGGCCGAGAGCCCCGTCAACTTCGAATGCAAATTGACGCAAATCCTGCGCCTGCAAGCGGCGGATGGTACGCCGATTGACAGTTGGATGATCTTCGGCGAAGTGGTCGCCGTACACATCGCCAAACGCCTGCTCAAAGACGGGGTGTACGACACGGCGGGTGCCCGCCCGCTGCTGCGCGGCGGCGGGCCAGCGGATTATTTTGAGCTGGGTGAGTCGCTGAAGATGTATCGGCCCAAGTAGTGTTCAAAGTTAATCTGGGAGTTAATTTTTAACATAGAATCACAAAAAATACACGAATATTAAGTGTTTTAATGCTATAGCTCTCTCATACATTGCGTATCTAGCTACTAATTAAATAGTAAAACACCATGCAACTTGATCTATTGTTCAACACCGAGTTCCCCCTGATTCAAGCGCCAATGGCAGGCGTGCAAGGCAGCGCGATGACGGTGGCGGTTTGCAACGCGGGTGGCCTGGGTTCATTGCCTTGTGCGATGTTGAACGCCGAGACACTGCGCCAGGAGTTGACGGCGATCACCGCGCAGACGGACAAGCCCTACAACGTCAACTTCTTCTGCCACGCGCCTGCGGTGTTTGATGCGCCACGTGAAGCTGCTTGGAAGGCCGCGCTGGCACCGTTCTATCGGGAGTTTGGGATTGATCCGCAAGCCATTGCCAACGCGCCCAGCCGCGCACCGTTCGACGCGGCATTTGCCGACGTGCTGGCTGTGTTCAAACCGCCGGTCGTAAGCTTTCACTTTGGGCTGCCTTCGCCTGAGCTGCTGGCGCGGGTGCGCGGCTGGGGGGCCAAGGTGATGTCATCGGCCACCACGGTCGATGAAGCACGTTGGCTGGAGGCCCGCGGTGCCGACGTGATCATTGCGCAGGGGCTCGAAGCGGGGGGCCACCGGGGCATGTTTTTGACCGACGACCTCACCACGCAGACCGGCACCTTTGCGCTGTTGCCGCAGGTACTTCGCGCGGTGCGCGTGCCAGTGGTGGCCGCGGGCGGCATTGCGGATGCACAGGGCGTGGCGGCGGCATTGAAGCTCGGCGCGGCAGCGGTGCAAATCGGCACGGCCTATTTGCTGTGCCCGCAGGCCACGATTACGCCGATGCATCGCGCGGCGCTCAAGAGCGAGGCGGCTCGCCACACGGCGTTGACGAATCTGTTCACCGGGCGACCTGCGCGCGGCATCGTGAACCGCTTCATGCGCGAGCACGGGCCCATCAGCGCGCTGGCACCCACATTCCCGCTGGCGACCAGCGCGATGATGCCACTGCGCAAAGCGGCGGAAGCGCTGGGCAGTGGCGATTTTTCACCGCTGTGGTCGGGGCAAAACGCCAGCGGCTGCAAGGAGATTTCAGCCGCCGAGCTGACCCGGGAACTGGCGGGCCAGCGGTGATCAATGCGTGTCCGACGGGTTATGACAAAAATTAACCTGTGGGTTAATTTTTGGCTTTTGAAAGTCTAAAAGGTCTATTTTCATAACCAAATACGACTCTAGCCCCCGGTTATATTGCACAAATAGCTACTGTATTAATAGCGACAACCAACTATTGACCCTGTGCATTTTGCAGCGCGGCGATGCGCTCTTCAATCGGTGGGTGCGTCGAGAACAGCTTGCCAATGCCACCGGCAATGCCAAACGCCGCCACGCTCTTGGGCAACTCGCCGGGGGTCATGCCGCCCAAGCGGGCCAGGGCGTTGATCATCGGTTGCTTGCGGCCCAACAACTGGGTGGCGCCTGCGTCGGCGCGGAACTCGCGGTGGCGCGAGAACCAGGCCACCACCATGTGCGCGGCGAAGCCCAGCACGATGTCCAGGATGACGGTGGTGACCATATAGCCAATGCCGGGGCCGGAGTTTTGCGAGTCGCCCTTGCGCAAAAAGCTGTCAATCGCATAGGCAATCACGCGGCTCAGGAACACGACGAAGGTGTTCATCACGCCTTGAATCAGCGTCATGGTGACCATGTCGCCATTGGCCACGTGGGCGATTTCATGGCCGATCACGGCCTCGATCTCATCGTGCGTCATACCCTGCAGCAAACCAGTAGAGACCGCGACAAGCGACGAATTTTTGAACGCGCCGGTGGCAAACGCATTGGGCGCGCCCTCAAAAATGCCCACCTCCGGCATGCCGATATTGGCTTTGTCGGCGAGCTTCTTGACCGTGTCCACAATCCATTTTTCATCGGCGTTGGCAGGCTCATTGATGATGCGCACACCGGCTGTCCATTTGGCCATCGGTTTGCTGATCAACAACGAGATAATCGCGCCGCCAAAGCCCATGATCAGCGCGAAGCCGAGCAGCGACGTGAGGTCTAACCCGTTGGGCGTGAGGTAGCGGTTGACCCCAAAAATGCTGGCAACGACGCCCAGCACTGCGACGACCATCACATTGGTCAAAATAAACAGAAGGATGCGTTTCATGGTTTCTTTCCAGTAGAGCCCGACTCAATGGGGCCGTTGGCGCAGATGTTAGGGGCAATCGGGTAAAAATCAAGCCACTCAGCTTGAATGCACACGAGATTTATGGGTTTGCAGGCGATTTTCCAGGGCCTTTGGTGCGCGAAATACAGCCTCGTCCGCATAGAACGCCGGGTCTTCATTCGCCGCCCACCAGCCGGGCACGCCCAGCACAGGCAGATGCGCAAACGGCTTGGCTGCGAGCCTTTCAGCACTGATGTCTTGTGCCACCCAGGCATCCAGGTCAGCCAGGGAAGTTGATGCGGGATGAACGCGACTAGGATGGACGCGATACAAGTGCGCGGTGATGCCTTTTCTTGGGGTGACCAGCTTTTCAAGCAGGGCGTGGCCAAAAAGTACCAAATGGGCATCGCGCCACAGTGGCCTCAAATCGCCAAAAAGTTGTCTCCAGTCTTTTGCCACCAGCGCCTTCCAAAGCGCATCCGGTGCCTGCAGGAACGCCGCATTCTCATCAAACACCGTTAACGCATCACGCACCGCGCCACGCACATCGCGAATGCCGTCCGCTTCAATCTGAGCCGCCTGAAGTTGGTTCAAACGCCTTTTGGTCTGCGGAAAGTGCAGCCAGCACAGCCCATTGAAGAAGTCATGCAGGTTGTCGCGGGTGGGGCAATTGCCTGTCTGGAAGATGTAGCGCTCGTAGGGCTCGTTGGGGGGCAGGGCGGATTGCGCGGTGAAGTGGACAGACGCACTTGACGCGTCGTTCAGAGCATCAGCCAAATCGCCGGAAGACTCCCAAGTGGTGGCGACGGGCTGCCCGATATCGCGATAGCAGACCAGCCACGGCGCATGCCAGTTGATCGCGGTCAGACCATTTTCCAAGGCAGCGCCTCCCCAGACCGCAGCGGCTTCAACTCAGCCTCGCCAAACGCAAAGCTCACGGGCGGTGTCCAGCTTTCGCGCTTTAGGGTAATGGTGCCTGCGTTGCGCGGCAGACCGTAAAAGTCGGCTCCATTGAAGCTGGCGAACGCCTCCAATTTGCCTAGTGCGCCGACGGAA
>JANOTE010000584.1:0-5453 GCA_031416195.1 Rhodoferax sp. | reverse complement strand
CCAGCAGGGGCTTCGTCATCTTCAACTTCTATGACAAGGGGGCGTTTGTCGCCGACCATGGCCAACGCCTTTTCAACCACACCAGAAAACTCGCGGTCGGTCAGCAGTACCTTCGCTTCGCCATGCTGCAGCATGAAGGCGATGGCTTCAGCGTCGAGCCGGGTGTTCAACGTGTTGAGCACCGCACCGGACATCGGCACGCCAAAAT
Organism: Rhodoferax sp.; assembly: GCA_031416195.1. Lineage (GTDB taxonomy): Bacteria > Pseudomonadota > Gammaproteobacteria > Burkholderiales > Burkholderiaceae_C > JANYCG01. The sequence goes on along the minus strand of JANOTE010000584.1, from coordinate 5,245 downwards.
GCGCTTCCAGCATGGCGGGAACGTTGGGCAACATCACTGCCACGGTGTCGCCCGCACCGATACCAAGGGCAACCAATGCATTGGCCAACTGGCGGCTACGGCTGTAGGTTTGCGCCCAAGTCTGCCGACGGGTGCCGTAGATCACGGCACAATGATTCGGATGCACTTTGGCAGCACGCTCAATGAAGCTTAAGGGCGAAAGGGCCACAAAGTTCGCGGCGTTTTTGTTCAAACCCAGCTGGTAAGGATTGACATGGCTCATGAAGGTCACCTGGTTCAATCCGCTGCACGCCCTTAAACGTATGCACCGCAGATCGGCGTTATCTCTTGGGTGGATCATCCGCAAAGATGTTTTCAGGAGTCTTCAGGAAATGTGACGAATGATTGCAGGCACTCTTGCCCCCAGTACACGCTCCTAGAATCCAGCGGATGAAAAGCAATCCAGTCCTGTCCGGGAGCCACTGTTGATTTCACCGTCGCCTGCGCCAACTTCAACGCCTGCCATCGACAGCCTGAAGCGCTACCAGTCACTCCAGGCCGGTCTGGATTTGATCGACCAGGGATACACGCTGATCGACGAAAACCTGAATTTGGTGGCTTGGAACGCGCCGTTTCTCACGCTGCTCGACTTCCCGGTGGAAATGGCTTATGTCGGCGCGCCATTTGAGAGCTTCATCCGCTTCAATGCCGAACGTGGCGAGTACGGCGGCGGTAATCGTGATCACTATGTTCACGAACGCTTAGAGGCAGCGCAAGCGTTCTCTTCGCACGACATGGAACGCGCACGCCCCAATGGCACCGTGCTGCGCGTGCGGGGCATGCCCATTCCAGACCACGGCTTTGTGACGCTCTACTCAGACGTGACCGCGCAGCGTCGTGCCGAGGCGCAAATCCAACAGCAAAACGCACTGCTTGAAACCCGTGTGGCCGCGCGCACAGCCGAGCTGAATGCCCGCAACGACCAGTTACGCCAGGCCAACCAGGCCAACGAAGAGATCGCGGCATCGCTGCGCCGAAGCGAGCAGCAGATGCGGCTCATCACCGACTCGATCCCCGCACTGGTCGCGTACTTTGACAGTGACCGCACCTACCGTTACGTGAATCGCGGCTACAAAGACTGGTTCGGTCTGGATCCTGCCGCACCGCAGACTGTGAGCGCACGGGAATTTTTGGGCGTGGACACCTACACCCGCATCAAGCCCAACATCACCCGGGCATTGCGCGGTGAGCCCGTAACTTTCGAATACGAGGTGCGCACAGTCAATGGCCGCAATCTCGTTGCCCGCACGTCATTGATTCCAGAGGTGGCAACCGACGGCACGGTGGCGGGCTGTTTTGAGTTGACGTTTGACATCACGGACCAGCGCCGCTCACATGAGTTGATGGTTCAGGCAAAAAAAATGGACGCGCTGGGCCAGCTCACAGGCGGTTTGGCGCACGACTTCAACAACATCCTGACTGTCATTTTGGGCAATCTGACCGCGCTGGCTGACGAGCCAACAGCAAAGCCGCACGTTCCGGAATTTATCACCCCCTCGATTGAGGCGGCGCGTCGAGTCTCGGACTTGATCAAGAACCTGCTGTCGTTCTCACGCAAGCATCCCGTTGAGACCAGCGTGGTGGAGATCAACCAGCTCGTCACCACGGTGACCGAGCTGGTCAAGCGGTCGCTGCCAAACACCATCACGCTGCAAACCAGTCTCGCAGCGACGAGTCTTTCAGCCCGGCTGGATGCCAACCAGTTGCAAAACGCTTTGATCAACCTGATCCTCAACGCCCGTGACGCGACTGACGGGCGGGGCACCGTCACCATTGTCTGCATCGCCGAGTCCTTGACGGCTCAACAGGCTGAAGTCCTCCATTTGCCCAGCGGCCCCTATGTGTGCGTGCAGGTCAATGACAACGGCTGCGGCATGGATGCAGCCACCCAGGCGCGCGTGTTCGAGCCTTTTTTCACCACCAAAAGCACTGGCCAGGGCTCTGGGCTGGGTATGTCGATGGTGTACGGCTTTGCGCGTCAGTCAGGTGGCACGGTGGATATCACGAGCGAGCCTGGCGTGGGAACCACAGTGACGCTGTGGTTGCCGTCTGAAAACGAAAACTCAACCGAATTACAGCGACAAGACAACGCTTCAACCCAACCCAAAGCGCAGCCCGACCAAGACCTCGCATTGCTCGTCGAGGATGATGCCAACGTGCGCAAGATCGTGCGTCGCCTGCTGCTGGATCTCGGTTTCGCCGTGCTGGAGGCTGAAACCGGGGCCGAGGCACTGCACATCCTGGAACAAACGCCGGGCATCCGGCTGTTGCTGTCCGACATCGTGATGCCAGGTGGCGTGGACGGGCGGCAGGTGGCGCGGCATGCCATGCAGCGCGGGCAAATTTCAAAAATCATTTTGATGAGTGGTTATTCGCCCGATTCACAGGATGTGCCGGGCATCCCGCTATTGGCAAAACCGTTCACCAAGGCCCAGCTTGCAGCATTGATCCTCGGGGCAACGCCTTGACAGCAGGCGCCGCCCCCGCCCCCAGCACTGGCGCGTTGGGCCAGTTGATTTACGTGGTGGAGGACGACGAAGCGGTCGCGCGCCTAGTGAGCCGCGCGCTGGAAGAATTCGGCCATCCGGTGGAATGGTTCCGCAATGGCGCGTCGGTGCTGCGACGGCTGCAGACCGAGCGGCCTGACCTGTGCGTGGTAGACCTTGGCTTGCCCGACATGGACGGCATTGAATTGATCCGCCAGATTGGGGCGTTGACCAACTGCGGCATCTTGATACTAACCGGGCGCGGCCACACGATTGACCGTGTCATGGGGCTGGAGTTGGGCGGCGACGACTATGTGGTCAAACCGTTTGAGCCGCGTGAACTGGTTGCGCGCGTGCGCAGCATCCTGCGCCGCCGGGCCTCCTCGGCGCAAGCTGGGGCCACCAGCCAGCGACGCTACGCCAGCTTCATGGGTTGGACGCTCGATTGCGCCGCCAACAATTTGCGCGCACCAGATGGTACCGAGCACGTGCTGGGCACCGCCGAAACACAGGTGTTGCGGGCATTCGTGGAGCGACCGCACCAAATTTTGACGCGGGAACAGTTGCTAGGCCAGCGCGACCTGTCCCCGATGGACCGCAGCATTGATGTGCGCATCTCACGCATTCGCCGCAAGATTGAAGCCGACCCGCAGAACCCGAAGATCATCAAGACGGTTTATGGGGCGGGCTACATGTTCACGGCGACTGTGACGTGGTCTTGAGCCTAGTTGAGCCCATCACAAACGCAGGATTGAGATACTTCATCAAGTATTATTTTTACGATAGCATTAAGTACATATTATTAGGGGGCTAGAGGTATTTTTAATTGATAATTTTTGAAGAATGGTTGTTTTGCACAAAAAAATTAACTCACGAGTTAATTTTCTACAAAACCAGACATTAGTCAAAGAATAATCATCGCAGTGCCGCCCCTTGCATCCCGCTCAACAAAATCGCGCCAATCTGCAACAGAATCAACAGCGCCAGTGGCGACAGGTCAATGCCGCCTACCAAGGGAATGATCTTTCGCAAAGGGGTCAGCGGCGGCGCACACAGGCGCTCAATGATGGTGGTGAAGACGGAGTTGGTTTGCACCCAACTGAGCACCACATAGACAATTAACAGCCCGGTCATCGCGGAGAGCGCCAGCCGCACCACGCCGAAGAGCGCCAAGATCACCACCTGCCCTGCGCTGGCCGCCATTGCGCCAATCACCCACAGAATCGAGAACTGCACCAGCTCCAGAAGGAACGCCGCCAGTAGGCTGGCCAGATCCCACTTACCCGCGCTGGGCACCAAGCGGCGCAGCGGCAGCACGATCCAGTCCGTCAGCGCGAAAATGAACGTACCCAGCGGATTGCCCGAGCGCGCCGTGAGCGAAATGCCCAGGTACTGCATGTACAGGCGCAAAAGGCAGGCACCACCCACCAAGCCAATGGCCACTTCGAGCAGCAGGGAGACGATCTGGAAAATCATGAATGGGGCATCAGGAGTGGTCAGGATTCGAACGAAGTCACGACGAGAATCATAGCCCCAGAGCATGGCCCTTAAAATCAATCCTTTGGGCACTGTCCGGTTATTTAAACGGGTGCCCCATCCTTCTGAACCGCATCCATGTCTGACACCATCCCACCACCCTTAGACGAAAACCAGCTCATCATCGAGCGGCGCGAAAAACTCAAAACCATCCGCCAGGCGCAGGCAGACGGCAAAGGCGTGGCCTTCCCGAACGATTTCAAACCGACCTACCATGCCGAAGCGCTGTTTGCCACGTTTGATGACAAAACGCCCGAGGAGCTGGTAGCGCTGAAGGTGACTGTCAAAGTCGCGGGCCGCATGATGCTCAAGCGCGTGATGGGCAAGGCCAGCTTTTGCACGCTGCAGGATGCCTCGTTTGGCCCCAGTGGCGGGCGCGTGCAGATTTACATCAAGGGCGAAGAGGTTGGGCTCGAGCTTTACGAGCGCTTCAAGCACTGGGATTTGGGCGACATCGTGGCCGCAGAGGGCCGCGTGTTCAAAACCAAAACCGGCGAGCTGTCGATTCACGCATCGTCGCTGCGCCTCTTGACCAAGAGCCTGCGGCCGATGCCTGACAAGTTTCACGGCATGGCCGATCAAGAGACCAAGTACCGCCAGCGCTATGTCGATCTGATGATGGACGAAGCCGCCCGCAAACGCTTTGTGGCGCGCAGCAGGGCAGTCAGCGGCATTCGCGACTTCATGGTGGCGCACAATTTTCTGGAAGTTGAAACGCCGATGCTGCACCCCATACCCGGCGGTGCCAATGCCAAGCCCTTCAAGACGCACCACAACGCGCTGGATCAGGAGATGTTTTTGCGCATCGCGCCCGAGCTGTATTTGAAGCGGCTGATTGTGGGCGGCTTTGAGCGTGTGTTTGAGATCAACCGCAGCTATCGAAATGAGGGCATCAGCGTGCGGCATAACCCGGAGTTCACGATGATGGAGTTTTACGCGGCGTACTGGAACTATCTGGATTTGATGGATTACACCGAGGAACTAATCCGTGATGCGGCACAGCGCGCCACCGGTTCATTGCAATTGAACTACGCAGGCAAACCCGTCGATTTGAGCCAGCCGTTTGAGCGCCTGACAATTCGCGATGCGATCATCAAACACACCGAAGCCGCGCAGGCGATGGACGATGGCTCAGGTTTGCGCGTGGACCATTCGCTGTGGCTCACCAACGCGCTGCGCAAGCT
>JANOTE010000583.1:0-12815 GCA_031416195.1 Rhodoferax sp. | reverse complement strand
CCCGCAATTGCTCCAACTGCACGCCATTGACCAAGGTCAGAGGGTTTTGCTTGATCTCGGACATCTCAATAACCTGATCAAAGCGGCCTGCACCGGGCTGGGTAACGATGTCAGTCCAGAACCCATCATGGCCGAGACCCTCAGAAACCTGTACGACGGTGTGCCGATGGACGAAGTCTACAAAGCATCGGTGCTCGCGGCGCGCACGCTGATCGAGAAAGACCCCGACTACACCTATGTCACCGCACGCTTGCTTTTCCACACGATTTCCAAGGAGGTGTTGGGTAAGGAAGTCACGCAGTCGGACATGGGGCTGGCGTACACCGAGTACTTTCCGCAATTCGTCAAAAAAGGGGTTGAAAACGAACTGCTGGATGAAAAGTTGCTGCAGTTTGACCTGAAGCGCCTGGGTGGTGCATTGAAGGCAGAGCGTGATTTAAAGTTTGATTACTTGGGCCTGCAAACGCTTTATGACCGCTACTTTTTGCATGTTGGTAAATCACGCATTGAATTGCCCCAGGCGTTTTTCATGCGTGTTGCAATGGGACTGTCGCTGAACGAGATTGATCGCGAGGCCCGCGCTATCGAGTTTTACGAAGTGCTGTCAAGCTTTGATTTCATGTCAAGCACTCCGACACTTTTCAACAGTGGCACCTTGCGCTCGCAGCTTTCCAGCTGCTACTTGACGACAGTACCCGATGACCTTGACGGCATCTACGAGTCGATCAAGGAAAACGCGCTGCTGTCCAAGTTCGCAGGCGGCCTGGGCAACGACTGGACGCGCGTGCGCGCGCTGGGCTCGCACATCAAGGGCACCAATGGCGAATCTCAAGGCGTGGTGCCTTTTCTCAAAGTCGTCAACGACACAGCGGTGGCAGTGAACCAGGGCGGCAAGCGCAAAGGCGCTGTGTGTACTTACCTGGAAACATGGCACCTAGACATTGAAGAGTTCCTGGAGCTGCGCAAAAACACCGGCGATGATCGCAGGCGCACCCACGACATGAATACGGCCAACTGGATTCCAGACCTGTTCATGCGCCGGGTGATGGAAAAAGGGTCTTGGACTCTGTTCTCGCCCAACAATGTGCCCGACCTACACGACAAGTTCGGTGCAGACTTTGAGCAGGCCTACGTGGCTTACGAAGAAAAAGCGACGCGTGGCGACATCAAACCTGCGCGTGTGGTGCAGGCCGCTGACCTTTGGCGCAAGATGCTCACCATGCTGTTTGAGACGGGCCATCCATGGATTACGTTTAAAGATGCCTGCAATGTGCGCTCACCCCAGCAGCATGTGGGCGTGGTTCATTCGTCCAATCTGTGTACCGAAATCACGCTCAACACCAGCGACACCGAAACCGCCGTTTGCAACCTCGGGTCTGTCAACCTGCTACAGCACCTGAAAAACGGGGCCGACGGCACCAAGGTGCTGGACCACGCCAAACTGCAAAAGACAATCACGACCGCCATGCGCATGCTCGATAACGTGATTGACATCAATTACTACGCAGTCAAGAAGGCGCGTGATTCCAACCTGCGCCATCGGCCAGTAGGGCTGGGTGTCATGGCATTTCAAGACAGCCTGTACGAGTTGCGGATTCCTTATGCAAGTGATTCCGCCGTAGCGTTTGCCGATCAATCGATGGAGGCGATTTGCTACTACGCCTACTTTGCCTCGACCGAGCTAGCTCGCGAGCGCGGGCAATATTCGAGCTACAAAGGATCGCTGTGGGATCAAGGCATTTTGCCGATCGACACGCTGGACATGTTGGCGAAAGCCAGAGGCGGCGCGCGCAATGGAGTATCCACCGCGCCCGGCGGCGCGTCTTCCTATGTTGATGTGGATCGCTCGTCAACCCTTGACTGGGATGCCCTGCGCCAGAAAATTGCCCGTGACGGCATGCGCAACTCCAATTGCGTCGCCATTGCACCAACGGCCACCATCTCGAACATCATTGGTGTCGATGCGTCGATTGAGCCGTGCTTTGGCAACCTGTCGGTCAAGTCCAACCTGTCGGGTGAATTCACCATCATCAATGCCTCGCTGGTGCGCGACCTCAAGCGCCTGGGGCTGTGGGACGACGTGATGGTGATGGACCTCAAGCACTTCGATGGCTCGCTCAGGCCGATTGACCGGGTTCCTGCCGAAATCAAGGCGCTGTACGCCACTGCCTTTGAAGTGGAGACACAATGGCTGGTGGAGGCCGCTGCGCGTCGCCAGAAGTGGATTGACCAGGCCCAGTCGCTCAACATTTACATGGCAGGTGCTTCAGGCAAGAAGCTTGACGACACCTACAAGTTGGCTTGGATTCGCGGCCTGAAAACCACCTATTACCTGCGCACCCAGTCTGCGACCCATGCCGAGAAATCAACTGTGGCTTCTGGCCGCATGAACGCCGTGTCGTCGGGACAAAGAGAGGCCAGCGGCGAGCCAGTAACTGGCAGGGGCATGAGCGCGCTGGATGCCATCGCAGCTACCGCTGCGTCGCAGTTCGCACAAGCAAGCCTGGCTGCGACCGATGTGAGATTTTGCGGCGTTGACGACCCCACCTGCGAGGCCTGTCAATGATGTGAAATTGCGCAACGATGAGATTTGCAGCGGTGATTTCAGAGCCCACAACTGAGGGCAGAGAACTGCAAATGCGATGCGATAGAACAACACAATATGCACGCGACATGAACGAACACTTTTCATTTCATTTCGCTACTCCCATAATCCGTTGATTGGAATAATTTATGTTGACCTGGGACGAAGAAGTCAAGCCCGCACCGCCACTCTCCATGCCACGCAGCTCACCCAGCAGCCGCGCGATAGAGTCACCTTCTCAATTTTCTGTATTGGCCGCAACATCGGCATCAAAGTCGCCGGAAACGTCTCTGGACGCACTGATGCCTGCCCATCGCAAACTTGACGATGCAGTGCGTCCGGCGCCTTCCGTCAAGCCCACACCGGCGACACCGCCGACAACATTCTCCGCGGCCCCCAAGCGCGTCAATGCGGCAGACAAGCGCATCATCAACGGGCAGACTGATGTCAACCAACTCGTCCCGTTCAAGTACAAGTGGGCCTGGGAGAAATACCTCGCCAGTTGCGCTAACCACTGGATGCCGCAAGAAGTCAACATGACGCGCGACATTGCGCTTTGGAAAGATCCCAACGGTCTGACCGAGGATGAACGGCGCATCGTCAAACGCAACCTTGGGTTCTTCGTGACGGCGGATTCGCTGGCGGCGAACAACATCGTGCTGGGTACTTACCGCCACATCACTGCCCCTGAGTGCCGTCAGTTTTTGCTGCGCCAGGCATTTGAAGAGGCCATTCACACCCACGCCTACCAGTACATCGTCGAATCACTGGGCCTTGACGAAAGCGAAATCTTCAACGCCTACAACGAGGTGAAGTCGATTCGCGATAAGGACGAGTTTTTGTTGCCGTTCATTGCCGCGATCATGGATCCGAATTTTTCGACAGGCACCCCGCAAGCTGATCAGACTTTGTTGAAGTCACTGATTGTTTTCGCGTGCCTGATGGAGGGCCTGTTTTTCTACGTCGGTTTCACGCAGATTTTGGCGCTAGGTCGGCAAAATAAGATGACCGGGGCCGCAGAGCAATACCAGTACATCCTGCGCGATGAGTCCATGCACTGCAACTTTGGCATTGATCTGATTAACCAGTTGAAGGCAGAAAACCCCTTGCTCTGGACGGCTGAATTCAAAGCCGAGATCAAGCAACTGTTTGAAACAGCAGTCGAGCTTGAGTACCGTTATGCAGAGGACACCATGCCACGGGGCGTGCTGGGCATGAATGCATCAATGTTCAAAGGCTACCTGCGCTACATCGCCAATCGGCGCGCGACCCAGATTGGGCTGGAGGCGCTGTACCCGAACGAAGAGAATCCGTTTCCGTGGATGAGTGAAATGATCGACTTGAAGAAAGAACGCAATTTCTTCGAAACCCGCGTGATCGAGTACCAGTCTGGTGGCGCTCTGTCTTGGGATTGACTCTGACAACAACAATTCAAAATGAAATCAAGAATGATGCAAATTGACGATTGCGCCATAGAGCGCAACGGCAATGTGCAACCCCGCGTTCATGGTGCTGGGATTACGCCCAACACCATGAATCGCTTCATGCACTCCAACTCGCATGAAGTGCTCTTTGTTAATTGATCAAGGAGAAAATTGAAATGGCAACTGCAAAAAAACCGGTCGCAAAAAAGGCCACTCCCGCAAAGAAAGCTGTAACCGCTAAAAAAGCACCAGCTAAAAAAGTAGCAACGAAGAAAGCTGCTCCGGCCACAAAGGCTGCTCCTGCGAAAAAAGCGGTAGCAGCCAAGAAAGCCGCTCCAGCCAAGAAAGCTGCCGCAAAGAAAGCCCCGGCTAAAAAAGCTGCTCCAGCCAAAAAGGCCGCTGCCAAAAAAGCACCTGCCAAGAAAGCTGCTGCCGCCAAAAAACCCGCTGCCAAAAAGCCAGCCGCCAAGAAAGCAGCCAAAAAGCCGGCTGCGAAGAAAGCTGCGAAAGCACCCGCTGCCAAGGCAGCGCCTGCTCCCGCCGCCCCTGCTCAGACCACTCTGAACCCGCAGGCGGCTTGGCCTTTTCCGACAGCGACCAAGCCGTAAAACGCCTGGCGCAGTCGTCAAAGCTCGATGTCGAGAGACATCGGGCTTTTTTTATCTTGAGAAAAACAGACCTCCCTTCAAGGATAGAAAACCAAGACACGGTAACCGACGACACGGTCTGCACCACCACTGGGCCGCATTCCTAACTCAATTGAGCCATTCCACTCAGAATTGGCGCTTAGCTGGTTGTTGTTGTTGACCTCTGATCCTGAAAGAACACGCCGCAGCAACGCCTGATCCTGCGCATCCGTCAACGTCAACTCCAGGGCGGGCATCGCCAACTCATAAGGGGCATTGTTCTTGATCGCCAAAGTCAGGCGATAGACATCATTTCGAATTTTGGTGAAGCTTGAGCTTTCCACCACCACAGCATCAATTTGCCGCAGTGTTGAAACGGAGCAATTCAAATAACTACAGACAGCTTCAAGCGTCGGCTTGGCTTGCGGGACAAGCATAGCCAAGCGATCCCGCTCATGAATCGCCATCTGCAAAACCATCAGCAGTGAAAGCCCCACGCTGACCAGCACGAGTGAAGAGCGAACCCAGGTTTTGTGCCACACCGAACGTTTGGGTGAATTTCGTAACTCCCGCAGGAAGGACGGTGCTGTCTCATCGTTCGCTTCGGGCTGCAAAGGGTTAACAGCCATTGGTGAGTCGTCAGTGTGACCCATGTCGGCCGGCCCAGACGACTTCCTCGGCTCACTCTCGTGGGTAAAGTTTTGCCGCGCAGCGACGATTTCCTGCAGTGCAGTCTTCAGCGCCATAGCCTCCTGGGCTACAAAGTCCACCGGTGCAGCAACAGGCTGAGCCACCAGTTCAGCACCGCTCCTGTTGTCGGGGGAAGATTCAATTTCTGTATCTGGATTTGGATTTGGATCGACATCGACATCAATATCGGCCCTGCTGTCCACTTCACGGCCAGCCAACGGGGCATCATCCTGCAAGCTCGAAGCCGCATCGAAAATCTCGGAGCACTGGCCGCAGCGCGCCCACCCTTCAGACATGCGAAGCTGGTCAGCAACCACTCGAAACGAGGTTTGGCAAGCTGGGCAACGCGTAATCATGCTCATGTTTAGCCTTGCAGGGCCGAGCGCTAGCGCCGCGCCGTCATCAAAACCCAGCCCTCCTGGCAGTCGCTCACACTCAACGCCAAGTAGGGGCTGTAAGCGGCCACCAGCTCCTGCGCCTGCCGCTCCAGAATGCCGGCAAGTACTAAAGAACCGCCCGCCTGCACTTTGGCAGACAGCAGCGGTGCCAGCACTTTCAACGGTGTCGCCAGAATATTGGCTAGAACCACTTGGTAGTGCTCACGCGCGTTGTTGGGCAGTCCGGCCGACAGCGTCACGTCATTCGCGCTCGCATTAAGCAAGGTGGAATCTACTGCCGCCGGATCAATGTCCACCGCATCAATCCGCTTGGCACCGTACTTCGCTGCAGCGATAGCCAGAATGCCGGATCCACAACCATAGTCCAGCACCGCTCCCCACGCGGGCCGCTTGTGGGCGGCGATGTCCGAACCCATTTGCGCAACCCAGCGCAGGCACATCCGCGTGGTGGGGTGCGTGCCAGTTCCAAAAGCCAGGCCGGGATCGAGACGGATGACGGTTCGAGCCTCAGCAGGCGGCTCATGCCAAGTGGGCACAATCCAGAAATCTGGCGTTATCTCAACGGGTGCAAACTGGGATTGCGTCAGGCGTACCCAGTCTTCGTCCGGCACCGCCCGGATCGCGAGAACCTGGCAGTCTTTAAAAAAAGCCCGCGCCTTCAACCGCCCCAACGCATTCTGCGCAAGCTGCTCTGAGGCGAACAAGACCAATACGCGTGATCGCTGCCAACCGTCGTTTGGCGCGGGCATGCCAGGCTCACCAAAAAGGGCTTGCTCGGCATCAGTATGGGCATCTGCGTCTTCGACGCTCACACTCAAAGCATCCAGCGCATCCAGCGCATCGCTCAGCGCTTGGAGCCTGTCCTGTGGGCAAATAAGACCTAATTCAAACATCGCCAGGTTGCGGCCTCACCGCTTATGGTGCTCCAGCCACTCCTCGAGGTAATGGATGTTGGTTCCACCGGACATGAATTTTGCATCGACCATCAGTTCGCGATGCAGTGGGATATTGGTGTTGATGCCTTCAATCACGGTCTCGGCCAACGCGGTTCGCATGCGGGCCAACGCCTGCTCACGCGTATCGCCATGCACAATCAGCTTGCCCACCATGGAATCGTAATTTGGTGGCACAAAATAATTTGTGTAGATGTGGGAGTCCACCCGAACGCCCGGGCCACCCGGTGGGTGCCACATGGTGATGCGTCCGGGCGACGGGATGAATTTATACGGATCTTCCGCGTTGATGCGGCACTCAATAGCGTGGCCGCGCATTTCGATCTGGCGTTGGGTAAAAGGTAGTTTTTCCCCAGCTGCCACCATGATTTGCGTTTTGACAATATCAACGCCAGTCACCCATTCAGTCACGGGGTGTTCTACCTGGACGCGTGTGTTCATCTCGATGAAATAAAACTCACCGTCTTCGTAGAGAAATTCAAAAGTCCCAGCTCCCCGGTAGCCAATCTTTTTGCACGCCGCCACACAGCGGTCTCCTACGCGCTCGATCAACTTGCGCGCAATGCCAGGGGCCGGAGCTTCCTCGATGATTTTTTGATGACGCCGCTGCATGGAACAATCCCGCTCGCCCAGGTACACGGCATTCTTGAACTTGTCTGCCATGATCTGAATTTCGATATGGCGCGGGTTTTGGAGGAATTTCTCGAGGTACACCGCCGGGTTGCCAAATGCGCTGCCTGCCTCGGCCTTGGTCATTTGCACGGCGTTGATGAGCGCCGCTTCGGTGTGTACCACGCGCATGCCGCGCCCGCCACCACCGCCTGCCGCCTTGATGATGATGGGGTAGCCCACAGCTTTTGCGATGCGACGGATTTGCACCGGGTCATCCGGTAACTCGCCTTCGGAGCCCGGCACGCAGGGCACCCCCGCCTTGATCATGGCTTGCTTGGCCGAAACCTTGTCACCCATGATGCGAATCGACTCTGGCGTGGGGCCAATGAACTGGAAGCCGCTTTTTTCAACACGCTCGGCAAAACCTGCGTTTTCGCTCAGGAACCCATAGCCGGGGTGAATCGCCTCAGCATCCGTGACTTCAGCCGCTGAAATGATGGCAGGCATATTGAGATAGCTCAAACCTGATGCCGCAGGCCCAATGCAAACCGCTTCTTCGGCCAACTTGATGTACTTGGCATCGCGGTCTGCCTCGGAGTACACCATGACGGCCTTGATCCCCATTTCCCGGCAGGCGCGCTGGATCCGAAGGGCGATCTCGCCACGGTTGGCGATCAGTATTTTTTTAAACATGCAGCGATACTTCTAAAGCCAGTTGAGCCCAAAGACACCTCAGGATTACTCAATTTCGAACAGGGGCTGGCCGTACTCAACCGCTTCGCCGTTTTGGCTGAGTATTCGGCGCACGGTGCCCGACTTATCGGCCTCGATCTCGTTGAGGATTTTCATGGCTTCGATAATGCAGATCGTGTCACCCAGTTTGACACTGTCGCCCAAGTCGACAAAGGCCTTAGCCCCTGGCGACGCGCTGCGGTAGAAGGTGCCCACCATGGGCGACTTCACCATGTGGTTGGTTGCCACTTCTGGGGGTGGCCCAACCTCAGCCGCCAGTGGCGTTAGCGTTGCAGACGAGTTTTGTTGCGCAGTAGGAGTTGCTGCGGGATAACTTTGCATCATCACGCCGCCCTTGACGATGCGGACTTTGCCCTCGGCTTCAGTGATCTCCAACTCTGACACATTGGAGTCAGAAACCAAGTCAATAAGCGTTTTGAGCTTGCGTAAATCCATGCTATCTCCAACGTTGTGTGAACCTACTCACCACTATGGTGCAGATCTAAATATCTTTAAATCCCAGTCAATTGCGTTCTTTTCCATCTAATTTTCTGGATTTTACAGCGACCTAGATCAAACCAACTTCAACATCAGAATCGCATTAGGATACGTAACGAATTGCAATGGATTTCTTAACGGGTTTGCCATTTTGCTCGATTTCACTTATGCGCTGCCCAAGCCGTTAAATCCTCTGCCGTGATGCGCCCGATTTTGCGTTGTGCCACGCTCCCGTTGGCATTCAATACGACGGTGAATGGTAAACCACCGCTGAGGTTGCCCAAAGACTTGCTCAACTCGATTCCCGTTGGCCCAGCCAACGCAACCGGAAAACTAATCGGCATTTTTCCTAAAAAAGCGTTGACTGCGGCAAGCTGATCGACAGCCAATCCTAACACTTGCCAGCCGTTCTTAGCATTTGTTTGATAGAAGCCGTCAATTAGTGGAAGTTCTTCAACACAGGGTGGGCACCAAGTGGCCCAAAAATTGATCAATAAAGGCTTGCCGCGTAGCGATGAAAGCGCTAAATTTTTGCCTCCGGGGGTGATGAGCTTAAGTGACCAAAAAGTTGCCAGCACGTGCGCATCGCCCGCGTTTGGCGACGGGTCTTGTTGAACAGCCTGCTGCTGGCCATGCCACCAAGCAAAACCAGCACCACCTGCCAACCCAGCCACAGCAGCCCCCACAAGCAGCCTTCGGCGGTTTGAAACTGATGTCTCAGTCATCTTGCATCAGCCCAACAAACAACGAACCGCAACCAGGTCACCACGTGACGTGCGTCCCCGCGCATCAGGTTTTAGCGCACCGCGCAGATCATCGTGGTCATACACCATCAAATGCACGCCGACTTCTTCCTTCAAGCCCTCACAAAAACAGTGCAGGCTGAGCGCATCCACCGTTTCTCCGTTAAACCCGGTGACCGAGCGCGGTACGTACTGCACCCGGAAGTCAATCAACGCGATCTCGGCGGACTTGGAGTCATCACAGAACATTTGGATGTAAACATCATTCAGCCGCGTGGCAGTACCTCGCCAGACGGATCCGCTCAAATGGGGTCGAAATTCAGCCATGCGCTCCATCCAGATCACCGCCAGTTCGCGCAGCGCGCGCAGCTCGGCGGGTTGGGTATCTGCACAAAAGAGGGCAAGATAATCCATTACCTCTTGCTCAATTTCATCATTGCCGGGCAAAGGAGCGCGGCCCGAGAGACCGAGTTTTTTAACTGCACGCCTTTTTGCAGTCCCGTATTCAAGTCCTTCTTCGACGATAAGGCGAGCTGCGGTGGCGGCGATTTCAAAGGTCACGGTGGGATTGTGCACAGGCTGAGGCAGGCGATATCAGTTCGGGGCGGATTCAAGCATCATTTGCAGTGTAGACCGACTTTGATTTCCTTCAAGTCTGTAAGTGCCACGACCGGTAAAACTAAAATTAACCCATGCACATTCATATTTTGGGTATCTGCGGCACCTTCATGGGAGGTCTGGCGGCTTTGGCACGTGAGGCGGGGCATCAAGTCACGGGCTGCGACACGGGGGTGTATCCGCCCATGAGCGACCAGCTGCGCGCCTTGGGCATCGATCTGACGGAAGGGTTTGGCGCGGATCAGCTGGCACTTAAGCCTGATGTTTTCGTGGTCGGCAATGTTGTCAGCCGGGCTCGTTTGCCCGATGGCACGCCAAAATTCCCGCTGATGGAAGCTATCCTGAATGCGCAAGTGCGCTACACCAGTGGCCCGCAGTGGCTGGCAGAAAACGTGCTGCAAGGCCGCCACGTGCTGGCCGTCGCTGGAACCCATGGCAAAACGACGACGACCGCGATGCTGGCGTGGATTTTGGAGTCTGCCAGGTTGCAGCCGGGCTTTCTGGTGGGCGGCGTTCCGCTGAACTTCGGCGTGTCCGCACAGCTAGGCTCGGGCAATCCATTTGTCATTGAGGCGGACGAATACGACACCGCGTTTTTCGACAAACGCAGCAAATTCGTCCACTACCGCCCCCGCACCGCCGTGCTCAACAACCTGGAGTTCGACCACGCCGATATTTTTGACGACCTGGCGGCGATTGAGCGACAATTTCAACACCTGATACGTACCGTGCCCGGCGAAGGGCGGATCGTGGTGAATGGCCTGGAAGAAAGCTTGGCCCGCGTTGTCAGCACAGGCCTGTGGAGCGAGCTGCGCTCGTTTGGCGCAGCGGTCAGCGATTTCACCGCCCAAGGCGCACCAGGTCAGTTTGATGTGCTCTACCAAAACAAGCCAACGGGACAGGTGGAGTGGCCACTCACTGGCGTACACAACCAGCTCAACGCGTTGGCTGCGATTGCAGCGGCAGATCATTTGGGCGTGCCCATTGAAGTTGCATGTCAGGCACTGAACCGCTTTGAAAACGTCAAGCGGCGCATGGAAGTGCGCGGTCAAGTCGTTTTGCGTGGCGTGCCCGATGGCCCCGCAGTCACGGTTTACGACGACTTTGCGCATCACCCCACCGCGATTCGAACCACGGTGGATGGGCTGCGTCGCAAAATAGGCACCACTGCACGGATTCTTGCCGTGTTCGAGCCGCGCTCCAACACCATGAAGCTTGGTGCCATGAAGGCGCAACTGCCCTGGAGCCTAGAGCAGGCCGATTTGGCCTTTTGCCACAGCGGCAATTTGGGCT
This sequence comes from Rhodoferax sp., assembly GCA_031416195.1. Taxonomy (GTDB): domain Bacteria; phylum Pseudomonadota; class Gammaproteobacteria; order Burkholderiales; family Burkholderiaceae_C; genus JANYCG01. The sequence goes on along the minus strand of JANOTE010000583.1, from coordinate 1,644 downwards.
GGGATGCGGCAGATGCCCTCGCAACCATGGGCAGCCGCGCGCAGGTGGGGCATTCGATTGACGAGGTGATCAGCCAAGTCATGCGCCAAGTCCAGCCGGGCGACCAGATCGTCTGCATGAGCAACGGTGGCTTTGGTGGAATTCACGCCAAACTACTGGAATCACTGGCTGCATAGGGTTATGTTTTGCTATATTATTTATATCTACTTATGCAAGTTATACGGGATCTAGAAGCATAAATAGCTTTAAATTTAATCAAAAAAGCCGTTTTGAGTACTCAATATACCCAATATAGGTATATTGAGCGTACTTCCCTCGATTTCCTTATTTCAAAGCCCGCCGCGCCTTCACCGCTTCAGACAGCACATCCAGCACCTTGAGCGAATCACTCCAGCCCAAGCAGGCATCGGTGATGCTTTGGCCGTAGGCCAGCTTGGCGGCATCGTCCTGCCCCGGTGTAAATTTTTGTGCGCCAGGGTTCAGATGACTTTCCACCATCACGCCAAAAACGCGCTTGGAGCCGCTTTGAATCTGCACTGCAATGTTCTGCGCGACTTCCACCTGTTTTTCATGCTGCTTGCTGCTGTTGGCGTGGCTGCAATCGACCATCAACGTCGGCGGAAGTTTCGCTTTTTCAAGATCAGCGCAGGCTGAGGCGACGCTGGCCGCGTCGTAATTGGGCGCTTTGCCACCGCGCAAAATCACGTGGCAGTCTTTGTTGCCATTGGTTTGCACAATCGCCACTTGGCCGTTTTTGTGGACTGATAAAAAGTGATGCCCGCCAGCAGCGGCTTGGATCGCGTCGGTGGCGATCTTGATGTTGCCATCGGTGCCGTTCTTGAAGCCAATTGGCGCTGAAAGACCCGAAGCCAGCTCGCGGTGTACCTGGCTTTCGGTCGTGCGCGCGCCAATCGCGCCCCAGGCGATCAGGTCGCCCAAGTATTGCGGCGAAATCACGTCCAGAAACTCGCTGCCTGCAGGCAGACCCATGCGGTTGATCTCAATCAGCAATTGGCGCGCGATGCGCAGGCCCTCGTCGATGCGGAAGGTTTCATCGAGGTACGGGTCGTTGATCAAGCCCTTCCAGCCCACCGTGGTACGCGGTTTCTCAAAATAGACACGCATCACGATTTCCAGTGAATCAGCGTATTTGTCGCGCTGAATTTTGAGCTGGCGGGCGTAATCAAGCGCTGCTGCCGGGTCGTGAATCGAGCACGGGCCCATGACGACCATCAGGCGGTCATCGGTGCCAGCCATGATGTCCTGAATGTTGTGGCGGGTCTGCGTGATTAGCGCCTCGATCCCGGTGCCCCGGATGGGGAAGAAGCGAATCAAATGTTCGGGGGGAGGTAACACGGTGATGTCCTTGATGCGTTCGTCATCAGTTCGGCTGGTTCGGTCGTTGTTGGAGCGCGGGCGGCGGCGGTCTTGCTGATAACTCTGCCAAGCCTCGTTGGATGGCGTGGCGGTGGAAGCGTCTGGGGCGGCTGAGGTCATGGTGTGGCTCCTTGGAATTGACGAAAAATTAGCATACAAAATCGAACAAACATGGCAAAAAAAAACCGCCGAGGCCTTCGGCGGATTCTGGAGATTCAGGGGCTTTTAAGGGCCACACTCAATACTCTCAACCGCCTGACGCGCTTG
>JANOTE010000582.1:0-6629 GCA_031416195.1 Rhodoferax sp. | reverse complement strand
GCCAAACAAGCGGGCGGTTTCCAGATCACCCTTGGACATTTCAGCGGGTGACGCGTCGGACGGCGACTGTGCCATCGCGCCGCTGTAGGACACCACGTTGTTGATGTCGTCGCGGGTGGCGGACTTGGTGTTGGAAGGCATCAAGCCCTGGCTGGCCCAAATCATCCCGTGCTGCATCGCCAGGGTAAACAGGCTGTTGAGAGTCGCCAGCTTATCGCCGCTCAAGCCCGCGCTGTTGGTAAAGCCGCCGGCAATTTTGTCCTTCCAGGCCTGTGCAAACCACTGCTTGCTCGACGCATCGGCAAACTTCTTGAACTGCCAGCTCACCGAGCCCATGTAGGTCGGCGATCCCATGATGATGGCGTCTGCTCCCGCCAAGGTCGCCCAGGCGGCCTCTGGCAAATTGCCGTCCGCATCAATCGCCAGCAACTCTGCGTTGGCCCCTTCAGCCACGGCTTGCGCCATGCGCTGCGTGTGACCATAACCCGAGTGATAAACAACTGCTACTTTTGCCATTTTGAAAGTCCTTGATGATGGATTGAAAAATTGAGACGAAAAACTGAAACCGAATTACCTGCCACGCTTGGCATCCATGCTCCACGCGCCTGCACCGTGGGCGGCCAGCATCAGCAAGCCACCAACAACGGCAATGTTCTTGAAAAACATCAGTTGCTGCATCATCACTTGCTCAGCCGGCATGGCCCAGAAATTGTGAAAGATGAAGGTGGCAACCAAGGTAAACCCGGCTAGCACCAGCGCGGCCCAGCGTGTGCCAAAGCCTGCGATCAGCGCCAGTGGAGCCACCACCTCAACGACGATGGCAATCACCGTGGCCGCCGTGGGCATGGGCATGCCCTTGGAGGCGATGTAACCCACCGTACCCGCAAAGCCGCTGATCTTGCTCAGACCTGCGGGCAAGAAAAGCAGGGCCAGTAGCAAGCGCCCGACCAAGGCCAATGGGTTTTGAAAATTTGAAATCACGATAAAGTCCTTTTTGAGAATGAAAAACGAAAATTAAGAAGCCGAAATCAAGGTGCCAGGTCGAACACCAACACCTCGGCATCTTTGCCGTGGGTCAACTCAAGTTGGTTCTCGGCGCTGATTAATGCCGCATCGCCCGCCGTCAGAGCGTGCCCGTTAATATCCAGTGCACCACGAATTAAATGGACGTAGCACTTGCGATTGGAATCAAGCGCCAGTTTGGCCGTCTGTGCGCCATCGAACAAACCGGCATATAGTGATGCATCGGCGTTAATGGTTACCGAGCCTTTCGCGCCATCGTTGGAAGCAACTAAACGCAGCACACCTTGCTTTTCAGCGTTGGCAAAAGTCTTTTGCTCGTAGCCGGGCGCGATGCCCGTCACGTTCGGTTTGATCCAGATTTGCAGAAAGTGCGTGGTGTCGTTCGGCGCATGGTTGAACTCGCTGTGCTGCACGCCCGTGCCCGCACTCATGCGCTGCACGTCGCCGGGCGGAATGCCCTTGACGTTGCCCATCGTGTCTTTGTGCGCCAAGTTGCCCGACAGCACATAGCTGATGATCTCCATGTCGCGGTGACCGTGCGTACCAAAACCGGTGCCGGGGGCAATGCGGTCTTCGTTGATCACCAGCAGGTTGCCAAAGCCCATGTGTTGGGGGTCGTGGTAGCCGGCAAACGAAAAGCTGTGGAACGATTTTAACCAGCCATGGTCTGCGAAGCCGCGTTCTTGCGATGGGCGAATAGTCAACATTCTTGAGCTCCTGTGTAGTTGAATCTACGGTGAATTGATGAGGTGAACTTTAGGTCAGAGTCACGCATTTGCCATCCTTGGAATTTGATGGCATCATCCAAAATATTTCAACTTAAACGCGTATTTGATGCAAATTCCACGCGACGTTTTGACGCCCGATGCTTTGGCGATGCTGCAACGCATTGCAGAGACCGGAAGCTTTGCAGCGGCGGCGCGCGCCTTGAATCTCGTGCCCAGCGCGTTGACGTACCGGGTGCGGCAAATTGAAGATGCGCTGGATGTGCTGCTGTTTGACCGCAGCTCTCGCCAAGCCAAGCCGACCGAGGCGGGTGCAGAGCTGCTGCGCGAAGGTGCGCGCCTGCTGGCCGAAGTTGACGCGGTAGCCAACCGCGTCAAGCGCGTTGCCACAGGCTGGGAGTCGCAACTCACGATTGCGCTGGACAGTATCATCGCCAATGCCACAGTGATGGAATTGTGCAGCGCATTTTTTGCGCTTGACCCCACCCCGCCCACGCGCATCAAACTGCGTGATGAGGCGCTGTCCGGCACCTTGCAGGCGCTCAGCTCGGGGCAGGCCGACCTGGCCATCGGTGTGGCGCTGGAGCCTGCGGCCTATGCGGGACTACAGGCCAAGCCGCTGGGTCGTGTCAACTTTGTCTTTGCCGTGGCACCCCACCATCCGCTGGCAACAGCGCCCGAGCCGTTGACAGACGAAGTCATTCAGCAACACCGCGCAGTGGCAGTCGCAGACACGGTGCAACGCGGCTCGGGGATGACGTTTGGCCTCTTGAGCGGGCAAGACGTGTTCACGGTGGCAACCATGCAAGCCAAACTGGATGCGCAACTGCGCGGCCTGGGGTCCGGCTTTCTACCGGAAGGCATCGCCCGCGCCTACATCGAAACGGGACGCTTGGTCGTCAAAAAAGTGCAGCGGCCAGAACGCTTGGTGCAACCCTGCTATGCCTGGCGAGGCGCTGGCAAGTCAGGCATCGGGCGCGCGTTGCATTGGTGGCTGCAAAGACTGGAAAGTCCTGCCACACGGGCCGCCCTTTTGTCGCAACACCGGGGCGTATAGTCCGAGGCATATCACAACCCTTGGAGAATCCCCGCATGCCCAAAGCCCTTGCCCTCCCGCGCACCGCCCCTGATTCCAAAAACTTTGCAGTGATTGGCGCTGGCATCGCGGGCATTACCTGCGCCCGCACACTAGCACAGGCTGGGCATAGGGTAACGGTGCTGGAGAAAAGCGCGGGCTTAGGAGGGCGCATGGCCACACGCAGCAGCGCGTTTGGAACGTTCGACCACGGTGCGCAGTACTTCACGGTGCGCGATGCGCGCTTTGCCAAGGCTTTGGAGACCATACCGGGCATTTGCAAACGCTGGAGTGCCAACACAGTACAGGTGCTTGATGCCCTTGGCCGGGTGGCCGCTGCGGGCCTGCCCGCGCGCGAGTCGCATTGGGTGCCCACACCGGGAATGAATGCCTTGGTCAAAGCCTGGGCAAAGCCGCTGGTGCAGGGCCAACAGCTTGAATCGCCAACCAAAGTCACCGCCATTGAAGCGGACCCGCTGAACCCTTCGCAGTGGCAACTGCGAACGACGGGTGTTGACGACTCGCAGCACGTTTACTCTGGCTTTGATGGTGTATTGCTTGCCATTCCCGCGGCGCAAGCGCAGCACCTGCTGTCTGGCTTGAAGAAAACCAGTGCGATGGCGGCACAGCTTGACACGGTAAAAGTGGCTCCGTGCTGGACGCTGATGCTGGCCTTTCCCCAAGCCATGCAGCCCAACTTGTCGGCGCTGGGCCCACAGTGGAATGCCGCGCGCAGCACGCACCACCGTATCGCCTGGCTGGCGCGTGAATCCAGCAAACCAGGCCGCGGCGCGGTGGAGCGCTGGACGGTGCAGGCCAGCGCGGCCTGGTCGCAAGAGCACCTGCAAGACAACCCGCAGCGCGTGCAGGACAAGCTGCTCAAAGCCTTTTCCGAGATCACCGGCATTCGCGCTGAGCCTGCGCATATCGACACCCAGCGCTGGCTCTACGCGCAAACCACCCAGCCACTGGGCAAAACGCATGTATGGGATGCCAAGACGGGCATCGGTGTGTGTGGCGACTGGTGTATCGGCCACCGCGTGGAGGATGCGTTTGTTTCTGGACTTGAGCTGGCGTTGGCTGTGATCTGATGGACTACAGGGGAAGGTTTGCGCCCTCCCCGACCGGGCCACTGCACGCAGGCTCACTCGTCGCCGCGCTGGCCAGTTGGCTTGATGCCCGCTCGCACGACGGCACGTGGCTTGTTCGCATTGAAGACGTGGACGCGCCGCGCTGCATTGCAGGGATGGGCGACCACATCCTGAGCCAACTCGCTGCGTTCGGTTTGGCCAGCGACGAGGTGCCGAAGGTGCAATCGCAACGCGCTCACGTCTACCAGCAAGCACTGGAGACGCTGACCGCATCGGGTTATGCCTACCCCTGCCGCTGCTCACGCAAAGACATCCTGAGCGCACTGGAAGCCTTGGGGCGTGAGCGACCTCGCCATGCCGAGCTGGTGTACCCCGGAACCTGTCGGCCCAAAACCGAAGCGTCCGCGAAGGCAGCCAATGCGCCACTGCCCGCTTGGCGATTTCGCATTGACAACCCACACACCACAGTCCACTGGCACGACCGCAGGCTGCGCCGCCAGCAGCAGGATGTTGAAAAGCTTGTGGGTGACTTCCCTTTGAAACGCGCTGACGGGTACGCGACTTATCAACTCGCCGTGGTGGTAGACGACGCGGCTCAAGGAATCACCCACATCGTTCGCGGGGAAGATTTGGCCGACAACACGGCGCGTCAAATTTTGCTCCACCAGGCTTTGAATCTGCCCACGCCGAGCTATCTGCACACGCCTTTGGTGCTGGGTGCGAATGGCGAAAAGCTGTCCAAGCAGAACGGTGCGCAGGCGCTGGATACGTCTGAACCGTTGGCCGCACTCAACCAGGCCGCCGCGGTTTTGGGGCTGAGCCCAAGCCCTGCAAAGCCCATCAGCGCCGCACTGCAAGCCTGGGTGAGCCAATGGCAGCTTCGATTAGCAGCATCTCTACAATCCGGCGCATGAATGACGTGCCCTACCCTCAAAAAATCCGCAGCTTTGTGCGTCGCGCGGGCCGCATTACCGGAGGGCAGACGCGGGCGTTTGAAGATCTCGGACCGCGTTATCTGGTGCCTTACCAGCAGATGCCGCTGGACTTGGCGAGCGTGTTTTCATCAACGCACGAAGCGTCAAAACCTGTGGTGCTGGAAATCGGCTTCGGCATGGGCGAGGCAACTGCCACCATTGCCGCTGCTTTGCCAGGGACGAACTTCCTGTGCTGCGAGGTACACGAACCCGGTGTGGGTGCGCTGCTCAAACGCATTGGCGAGCAAACTTTAAGCAACATCCGCATCATTGCGCACGACGCGGTGGAGGTCATCGACCACATGCTGCCCCTACAGAGTTTGGACGGCGTACACATCTTTTTCCCCGACCCGTGGCACAAAAAACGCCACAACAAACGCCGCCTGATCCAGCCGCCCTTGATCGCCAAACTGGCCGCGCGCTTAAAGCCGGGTGGCTACCTGCACTGCGCGACGGACTGGCAACCTTATGCCGAGCAGATATTGGAAGTGCTTAAGGCCGAGCCACTGCTGCAAAACACCGTGAGCGTCACGCAAGACGAATCAGGCTACGCGCCCAAGCCCGACTACCGCCCGCTCACCAAGTTTGAAAATCGCGGCATCAAGCTGGGGCACGGCGTGTGGGATGTCGTGTTCAAGCGCCGCTGACTGGCGCCAAAGCGCAAGCCACCATGGCCCGCCATCGGCCCAACCCGCCGCCCCCACGGTTGGGTGTATCACCCAGTTGCGTGGTGCTGCCAGATGCGCGTTGCGGGCCCTGGATCACGATGGCTGATTTTTTGATTCAGCGCTTCCCAGGAGTACCCGCCAGCGTTTGGCAACAGCGGCTTGAAAGCGGTGACGTGATTGACGATACGGGCCGCGTCATCAACCCCACCACTGCGTTCGAAGCGCGGCGCAGGCTCTACTACTTCCGCGACGTGCCGCTGGAGCCGCGAATTGCGTTTGACGAAGTAATCCTCTGGCAAGACGATCACCTGCTGGTGGTCGACAAACCGCATTTCCTGCCGGTCATGCCCTCGGGCAAGTACTTGCAGGAGACGGTGCTGATTCGCCTGAAAAACAAGCTGGGCCTACCCGACCTCGCCCCGATTCACCGCATTGACCGCGATACCGCCGGGCTGGTGCTGTTCTCGATCCAAGCTGCCACGCGTGATGCCTACCATGCACTGTTTCGCAAGCGGGAAGTGAGTAAAACCTACGAAGCCATCGCGCCATGGAACCCGGCACTGCCGTGGCCCATCCGGCGCGAAAGCCGCATCCAAGAATCCGATCACTTTTTTCAACAAATGGAAGTGCCGGGTGAGCCCAATGCACTGACGTTCATTCAACCGATTGAGGTTATGGGCGGGCTTGCACGCTACCGGCTCAAGCCCGTCACCGGGCAGCGCCACCAGTTGCGCGTACACATGGCGGCACTGGGTTTGCCCATCGTGGGCGATGGCATCTACCCCACGCTCACGCCCGAAGGCCAGATTGATTTTGAGCGCCCGCTGCAGTTGCTGGCCAAGTCGATTGAGTTTGTGGATCCGCTCAGTGGCGAACTTCGATCATTCACAAGTCAGCGTCTTTTACTATAAATAATATAGCATATTATGTATATTAATCGTGGGTTAAGGCCAGTTTTAGTTGACATTTTCGTGAATTTGGTGATTTTTGAGGATAAAATTAACCTCCAGGTTAATTTTATTCAAAAGCCATCATGATGCCTCAAACAAACTCAAATTCTTCCAGCAACTGAA
>JANOTE010000581.1:0-8271 GCA_031416195.1 Rhodoferax sp. | reverse complement strand
CCCGAGGATGTGGCCGTCGTGCGGGCACACCTGCAGACGCTGACCCTAGCGCCCGGCGAGCCGGTGTTCCGCCAGGGCGATGCCGCCGACGCGCTGTATATGGTGATGCGCGGCTCGGTCAGCATCGTCGCACCGGTTGGCGGACAGCGGGCGCTACAGCGTTACGCCAGCCTGTCGCCCGGCACGCTGTTCGGTGAGGCGGCGGTGCTGGACGGCGGTGGCCGCACCGCCGACGCGGTGGCCGACAGCCCCACCGAACTGCTGCGCCTGGACCAGTCGGCGCTGATAAAGCTGGCGGGAACGCACCCGGAACTGGGCTCCCGGCTGTACCGAAACATGGCACGCTACCTGGCGCAGCGGCTGCGCATTGCCAGCGCCGCTTGGACCGCTGCAGCGGGTTGAGTCAGGGCCTTTCGCCTCGCAGCACGCAGCCAGCTGGTATTCGATTTGGGTGTCGCTTGCTGGTCCAGGTCCAGGGAAACCCTTTTTAGCAAAGATTCGATGAGTTGTCGTGCCTGGTCTTTTGCATCCTGCGCAATCAGGGAACTTGCGAAATTCATCATTGCACGCAACTTGCACGCTACACAATTGCAGTAAATTTTTACCAAAAACGGCCCAAAACAGGTTTTTGCCGAAAATATTAAACAAAATAGCTACCTAGCCCTCGTATATATTTCATGAATAGCTATTTATAATATAGCAAATATACGTTGCGATGAAAGCCGTGCCAAGCCATCAATGCAGCGCCCGGTAAATCTCATCCGCCAGCTCACGCGAGATACCGTCTACTTTTGCGATGTCCTCAGCGCTGGCCTGTGCCACGCCGCGCACGCCACCGAAGCGTTGCAGCAGCTTGGCGCGGCGCTTGGCACCGATGCCGGGGATGTCTTCGAGCTTGCTGCCGCCCACTCGCACTTTGGCGCGCGCGGCGCGCATGCCGGTGATGGCGAAACGGTGCGCTTCATCGCGTATCTGCGCCACCAGCATCAGCGCGGCTGAGTCTTTGCCGAGGTAGACTTTTTCGCGGCCATCGGCAAACACCAGCTCCTCGAGGCCGACCTTGCGGCCCTCGCCTTTTTCCACGCCGACGATCAACGACAGATCAAGCCCCAACTCCTCAAACACCTCGCGTGCCATGCTCACCTGGCCTTTGCCACCATCGACCAGCACCAAGTCCGGCAGCCGCCCGGTGCCAGCGCTTAACTGCCCGGTGATCTTGGCCTCTTTCAAAGCCTCGGACAATTTGCCATAGCGGCGCAGCAGGACCTGGCGCATGGCGGCGTAGTCGTCGCCCGGCGTGATGTCGTTGATGTTGTAGCGTCGGTACTGCGGGTTTTGCATTTTGTGCTGCTCAAACACCACGCACGAGGCTTGCGTGTTCTCGCCCGCCGTGTGTGAGATGTCGAAGCATTCAACGCGAAGTTCGGCCAGATCATCCAAAGCCAGATCCAGCGCATCAGCTAGCGCCCGCGTGCGCGCCTGCTGCGAGCCTTCTTCAGACAACAGGCGCGCCAACTGCAGATTCGCATTGGTCTGCGCCATCTCCAGCCAGATGCGCCGCTGCTCGCGCGGCGCATGCACCGCCGTCACTTTCACGCCGGATTGCAAAGTCAGCGCCTCGATCAGCACCTTACTGATGGGCTCGCTGGTGATCAAAGATGGCGGCACTGCTACCTCTAAATAATGCTGCGCAACAAAAGCCTCAAGTACGAGTTGCTCGACCGGTTTGGTGGTTTGCGCAAGCTCATCATTTTCGCTGACCAAGCTCACGCCCTCTTCCACATGCGCGGGAAAGTAAGGTCGGTCGCCTAAATGCCGCCCACCGCGAACCATCGCCAGGTTTACGCAGGCACGACCGCCCTGCACTTTCACGGCCAGAATGTCCACGTCACGATCCGCCACGTTATCGACCGATTGCTGATGCAGCACGTTGGACAGCGCCGAGCACTGGTTGCGCAGCTCAGCGGCCTGCTCAAACTCCAGCCGACCGGAGTGCGCCATCATGCGCGCCTCCAGCGCCGACAGCACCTGCCGGGAGTCGCCTTTCAAAAACTTCTCGGCATTGATCAAATCCATCGCGTAGTCTTCGGCGTTGATATGCCCCACGCAGGGTGCCGAGCAGCGCTTGATCTGGTACAGCAAGCAGGGCCTGGTACGGTTGCTGAACACCGCATCTTCACAGGTGCGCAGGCGAAACACCTTTTGCATCAGCAAGATCGATTCCTTCACCGACCAGGCACTCGGATACGGGCCAAAGTACTGGTGTTTTTTCTCAATCGCGCCGCGGTAGTAGGACATTCGAGGAAAGGTAGCGGAAGCCTTCCCGTCCAGCGCCGAGGGCAATGCGCCTTTGTGGCCCGCAAAGCCGGAAATCTTCAAATACGGGTAACTTTTGTCGTCCCGAAACAGGATGTTGTATCGCGGGTTGAGCGTCTTGATGAGGTTGTTTTCAAGCAGCAGCGCCTCGGCTTCTGAGCGCACCACCGTCGTCTCCATCCGCACAATCTTGCTCACCATGTGGCCGATGCGCGTGCCGCCATGGTTCTTCTGAAAATAGCTGGAGACGCGCTTTTTCAGGCTGATCGCCTTGCCCACGTACAGCACCTGGCCGTCTGAATCGAAGTAGCGGTAGACACCCGGCAACTGCGGCAAGCCCGCTACATCGCAGAGCAGTTGCTCGGGGTGGGTATGGTTGGCCGCTGTAGAGTCAGCCGATTCCATCAAGTCAGCCGATCTTGCGCAGCCGTTGCCACCGTTTGCCCGCTGGATTCAATCCAACGAGCGACACGCCTACGCAGAGCAGTCAAACGCGCGTGACTGATGTCGCCAAGGCGCCCAATCATCGATTCGCCCTGCAAAACCGCTAGACGGGAGACCCGAACAATGCTCGAAATCTTCAGCCCCGTCGCGCCAAAATCTTCATCCGTATTGTGAATAAGCTCATCCAGGTCTGGCTCCGCCTGATGAAGCTGCGACGACACCATGCAAACTAGCCAGTCATCAAAACGGTGGGATGCTTTGCAAAGCAGCAGAACGGGCCGCAACTTGGCCGCTGACAAATCGGTGTTGGGAAATGGCGTCAATACGATCTGACCTGCCGCTTTCACTGCCAGCGCTCCTTTAAATCGAGCGCGGTGTAGATCGTACCGTCATCGACACCACGCATGGCTTGTTCGATTGCAAGCTGCGAGAAACCAGACTCCGTCCAGTCGCTTTGAACCACAGGCGCCCTCGCTGGCACAGCAAACTTCAAGGCCAGGAATTGAACAAAATCCATCACTTCTTCCTGCTTGTCAGCAGGCAGTGTTTGCAAAGTTCGTACAAGCTCCATGTGTCCCATAATCAATCTTCCAAAAGTGTTCTAAAAAGCTCAGTGTCGCGATTTTCGTTCATCGGCCACACACGTGCAACTCGCCTGACGCTCGCTTGACCTTACCGTGTCGTCCACCCCAGCGATAAATACTGATTAACAAAATGCGCTGGGACATCTTCTGCAAAGTCATCGACAACTACGGCGACATCGGCGTCTGCTGGCGTTTGAGTGCCGACCTCGCCTCGCGCGGCGAGCAGGTTCGACTGTGGCTGGACGACCCGCGAGCGCTGGCGTGGATGGCACCCGGTGGTTGCGCGGGAGTGCAAGTGATGGCGTGGACCGAGCCTTTCACAAACCATGGTGTTGAGCCAGGCGACGTTTTGGTGGAGGCCTTTGGCTGCGAGATTTCACCAGAATTCATAGCGGACTATGCAATATTTACGAGAGCTAGAGGTTCAAATAATTTTTGGATCAACCTTGAATACCTGTCTGCCGAACCGTACGCGCTTCGCAGCCACGGCCTGCCCTCGCCCGTGATGAGTGGCCCTGGCACCGGGTTGACCAAGCACTTTTTTTACCCCGGCTTCACGACTGCATCGGGCGGGCTGTTACGTGAAGCTGATTTGGCCGTCCAGCAGACTGAATTTGACCGTGAGGACTGGCTCAAAAAGATGGGCATTCCATTCAACGGAGAACGCCTAATCTCGCTGTTCTGCTACGAGCCACCTGCGTTGAAAGACCTGCTGCATCAACTGGCCGCTGATTCGACGCGCAGCCGGCTTCTGGTCACATCCGGGCGGGCCGCACGTGCTGTTTTGAGCGAGGACAGCTATGCCAACAGCGCACTGTCCATTTCCCACATGCCTGCACTCACGCAAACGCAGTATGACGAATTGCTGTGGGCCTGTGACCTGAACTTCGTACGCGGCGAAGACTCGCTGGTGCGCGCGGTATGGGCCAGCAAACCGTTCGTTTGGCAAATTTATCCGCAACACGATGATGCCCATCACGCCAAGCTCAACGCCTTTTTGGGTGTGATGGACATGCCCGAATCGCAGCGCCTGTTTCACCGCATCTGGAACGGGATGAACCGCGCGCCGCTGCTCGAGATCGACTTGCAAAGCTGGCAAGAACCTGCCGAGCAGGCGCGCAGCCGCCTGTTGGCGCAAAGCAGCCTGGCTGATCGATTGCTCCAATTCGTCGAAAAAACACGCTAAAATCATGGGCTTAGCGAAAATTGCGCTTCCCGTTTTTTTTTCGCCTACCCCCACACTCAATCACTGATCACCACTGACATGAAAATCGCTCAAGAAATCCGCGCAGGCAACGTCATCATGCACGGCAAAGACCCGATGGTCGTCCTGAAAACCGAATACAGCCGCGGCGGGCGCAACTCTGCCACGGTGCGCATGAAGCTCAAAAGCCTGATCGCCAACTTCGGCACCGAAGTCGTCTTCAAAGCCGACGACAAAATGGATCAGGTCATCCTGGACAAAAAAGACTGCACCTACTCCTACTTTGCTGATCCGATGTACGTCTGCATGGACGAAGAGTTCAACCAGTACGAAGTGGAAGCCGAAAACATGGGCGACTCGCTCAACTACCTCGAAGACGGCATGACGGTTGAAGTGGTGTTCTACGACGGCAAAGCCATCTCGGTGGAGCTGCCCACCAGCGTCGAGCGCGAAATTACCTGGACCGAGCCGGCCGTTAAAGGCGACACTTCCGGCAAAGTCTTGAAGCCCGCCAAAATTTCAACCGGCTTTGAGATCGGTGTGCCAATTTTTGTGGCGCAGGGCGACAAGGTGGAGATTGACACACGCACCGGCGAGTATAGAAAACGCGTCTGATCGACCGCGTAGCTGCAAGCGCGTTGAGCGTTTAGCGGCATGGCAAAAAAGGCTCCATTCGGAGCCTTTTTTGATGGTGCCCAAGATCAACAGGTTGGGGTGAACGATGCCAGATGGTTTGAAATCAACAATGGTGCCCGAGACCGGAATCGAACCGGTACGCCCGTTATTCACGAAGCGGCGGATTTTAAGTCCGATGTGTCTACCTATTTCACCACTCGGGCTTGGGCGGTGACCCGCTGATCAACGCTGGCCCCTATTGTAGTCAAGCCCCGGTCGACTTCATTTACTGCTTGATGCTCATCTCGTTATTGACTTTGCTCACACCGTCGACCTTGGCGGCAATCATCACGGCGCGGTCAATCTGGCTTTTGCTGTTAACAAAGCCACTGAGTTGAACCTCGCCCTTGCGGGTAACAACACCGATGTCCATGCTTTTGATCGCTTCATCAGCCACCAGCGCCGCCTTGACTTTGGCAGTAGTGATGGTGTCGTCCACCTTGTTGCCCACGGTGGTGGTGCCGTCTTTCAAGGTGACGTTGTTTTGAACACTCTTGACCCCGTTAACCGCCTTTACCAGAGTGCTGGCACGGTCTTTTTGCGATTGGTTGTCGACAAAACCGCTCAACATTACCTCGCCTTTTCGGGTCTCGACCTTGAAATCAATGCTCTTGATGTCCGCATCTGCCAGCAACGCAGATTTTACGCTGGCCGTGACCACCGTGTCATCAATGGCCGTACCAAGCGTGGTGGAGGATGGTGGCGTGGACGCTGGCATGGACACCGTGGCAGACGGTTGAATCGGGGTCGGCGCGGTCGATGCTGGCACGGTTATTGTTTCTATCTGCTTGCTACAGCCCACGGCCAACAGTGCGGCAGCGCTGAAGAGCGTGGTGCTGAACAAAACTGAACTGAATCGGGATGTCATGTGAACTTCTCTGTTGAAAAACAAGGTAGCGCGGCAGGATGCATCTAGCCCATGCGAATCTCGGCATGCTCACCGAGTTGGGTCGGTGGGTTGCCTGTAATGGCGGCGCGGGCCATGTGGAACAGTTGCACGATTTTGCTTTCGTCAATATCCCAATAGTTGGCGTGGGTGATCTTGACTTGAACCAAGGCAAGGTCTGCGTCCTGCACGCCGCCGGGAAACCAGGCCAAAACGGCTTTAGACCAAAGCTGGTGCTTCTTGGCCATATCCTCAACCACTGCTGCAGTGCCAGAGATGGATACGTAGGTGTCGTCACCGGGATCAGCATAAACAAGGTTCACCACAGCATCTGCCTGGATATCGGCCACAGGGTCGCCCTTGCGCGACATGAAAAACCACAGGCTGGAGTCTGCATCAAGCTCTGAGTTCTGTGTGGTCATGGGGCGTGAATGCAGATGACCGTTGCTGTGGCGGGTGGTGAACATGGCAAAGCGGATGTCATGAATCATCTCCCACAGGTGGCTGTGCGCCTGCGAGGGGTCGGTCGTCGTGTTTTCGTGATGGGTCATGGCGGTGCTTTCAGTGCGTTCAAGAGGAGTTTTGGACCGTGGCACTTTCGCACCGCAGCAGCACCCATTGAAATCGTTCTGCGTGGTTTGATCGATCAGCAGATCAGCCGGGCACGTGTAGGACGACTGCGCGTGCAGGTCAAGAAAAAAACTGCGTGTTTGTCGACGCTCAGCCTGCAGCGCCGAAGCGGTCAAACACGGCCTTGCCAGCCAGCGCCGAAACACCCGTGACCAGGCTGCCCCAGGCGATGTCCAACGCGGCCAGGCTGACGGGCCAGCCCTTCAACGTGGCCAGATTGGTTAGATCGTAGGTCGCATAGGCAAAAAAGCCAAACAGTGCGCCGATGGTGAAGGTTTTAATCCAGCTGGCAGTTGCAGCGTCCGGCGACAAACCGAATGCAACATAGGGTGCGATCACAAACAGAACGATGCCGATCGGGTAGAGCACATAGAACAGGACCGCCGCCGTGATGTTGGGTTGGTCGGCCATCAAGTGACCTATGCCCTGCTGGTACACCGGCTTGGCAACCACCCCCAGCCACACCAAATCGATCAGCACCATCGTGATGAAGGTTGCCAAGTACGTCACAACGTATTTACTCATAACCAGTACTCCCAAATTCTGCCGAATGCTTCCTTGATGCGCAAATCCAGCGGGCGGCGCTGCCAACCGTGTAGCGTGATTATTTCAGAGGCGGCCAGGTCTTTGTCAAACATGGCTTGAATCTGGGCACCGAAGTCGGCTCCCAACACGACAGCGTTCAACTCATCATTGTGCAAAAAACTGCGCCAGTCCAGGTTGGTCGAGCCCACGGTGGCCCATACGCCGTCGATCAGCGCGGTTTTTGAGTGCAGGATCACACCACGTCGCTCATAGATTTTTACACCCGCCGCGAGCAATTGTGCGTAGTAGCCGCGCCCGGCGTGGAACACCAGCCACGAATCGGTTTTGCTGGGCAAAATCAGCTTGACATCGACGCCCCGGGCGGCAGCGGCCTGCAGTGCCGCGAGCAACTGCGGATCCGGCACGAAGTAGGCATTGGTGAGGTAGACACTGGTTTCGCTGCTGGCAATAGCCGACAGCAAAGTGGCGTAGATTTGGCTGAAGGCTTCATCCGGGGTGCTGCCAATCGCCCGCACGACGTGGTTGCCGACGCTTTTCAATGGCGGAAAAAACTCGCTGGGCGCAAGCGCTGCGCCTTTTTGCTTCTCCCAGGTGGTCAGGAAGAGCTTTTGCAGATCGGCCACCACGGGGCCTTCGAGTTGCAGGTCGGTGTCGCGCCAGGCCAGGCTATCGGGCCGCACCCGCGAGCTTTGGCTGAAAGAGCCGCCGGAGTACACGCTGCTGATGTTGATGCCGCCCAAAAACGCGATGCTGCCGTCCACGATCAACAGTTTGCGGTGGTCGCGCTGGTTCAACGCCCAAGCCTTGCGCGCCGTCAGCGGGTTGACGGGGTTGAACTCCAGCACGTTGATGCCGTTGTCGACCAAATTCTGGAAAAAAGCCTGTGGCGTGCCGATTGTGCCTACGCTGTCCCGGATGATGTTGACCTGTACACCCTGGCGTTGCTTGGCGATCAACACCTGCGCAAAACGTTGGCCCACCTCGTC
>JANOTE010000580.1:0-1718 GCA_031416195.1 Rhodoferax sp. | reverse complement strand
CAGCGCGCCCGCCACTTGAATCGCCGCAATCGACTGGCCCAGAATGAGCCAGGCCAGCGTCAGCGCGAATACTGGCTCCACATTCATGATGGCCGAATTGCCCGCAACGCCGAGCTTGGGCAGCACGGTGAACATGATGGTAAAGGCGGTGCCGTACAGAAAGGTCAGCGCGGCCAGGCCCCACCAGCCGGGCGTGGCTTGCGGCCAGTGGAAGCCGCCTTGCGCGGTGACCATCACCATGGCGATCAAGCCCGCAATGGTCAAGGTGCTGACGGTGCGCACGCGGCCATCCAGGTCGCCGGCTTCGTGCTGCGTCAGGATCATCGCCAAACCAAAGGTGGCTGCAGCCGCCAATGCAAACGCGACACCTGCACCGATACGCCCCCATTGTTGTGCCGCACCCAGGCCCGAGGCCGCACCAAAAACATCCAGTGCCAGCGCCAGACCCACCAGGATGAACGGCATGGCGATGAGCACAGCACGCTCGGGGCGGCGTTGGTACAGCACCCGATCCCACAACGCGGCCCACAGTGGGTAGGTGTTGAAAGCCAGCAGCGCCAGGGCCACCGGCAGCCGCGCGACAGCCGAATACAGGCACAGGCTCTGCACGCCGATCAGCAAGCCAATCAGTGGCAGAAACCGCTGGTGGCGCGCAGTGAATTGCAGCGGCACCCGGTTCAACAGAACCACGCCAGCCACCACCACCGCAGTGACCACACTGCGAACGGCAACGGCGGTGGCCACGTCCAAACCATGGTTGAAGGCCAGGCGCGCGGCCACGTGATTGGCTCCCATCATCAGGGCGATGAGTAGCAGCGTGGCAAAGGCCGCGCCACTGAGGGCTTTTGCTTTCACGGGTGTGCAGCGTTGGACGGATCGAGCCCGTGTACCTGCGCGTGCAGGCTGGCCGCACCCGAAGGCACGCCAGCAAGGTGTTTAGATTTCGCGTTGGCGGTCATGATCTCAATACGTGGGTTTAGGTAGGTCTACGTAGGTTTATGCAGATTCAGTAGGTTTTACTGGCTGCAACAGGTGCCACAGTCGTCTTAAACCGTGCCGCCAAAGCGCTGGTGTGGCGCACCAGCAGATTGGTCTCCAGCCCGACCGCGACAAAGGTGGCCCCCATGTCCAGGTAGCGTCGGGCCAGCGTTTCATCCGCACTGAGGATGCCTGCGGCTTTGCCCGATTTGATGATGCGCCCGATGGCAGCGTCAATCGCCGCCTGCACCACCGGGTGGGTCGGGTTCAGCACATAGCCCAACGACGCAGACAAATCGGCCGGGCCGATGAAGATGCCGTCGACACCGTCAATCGCGGCAATCGCTTCCAGGTTGTCCAGCGCGAGTTGCGACTCGGCTTGCACCAGCAGGCAAATCTGCTCGTTGGCCTCATTGCCGTAATTGTCGATGCGGCCAAAGCGTGAGGCGCGCGCACCCGCCATGCCGCGAATGCCGCGTGTCGGGCTGTTGACGTCGTCGTTCTGCGGGTAGCGCGCGCACTGCACGATCCGCTGCGCCTGTTCGGGAGTGTCAACCAGCGGCACCAGCAGCGTGGAGACACCCAAATCCAGATACTGCTTGATGATCATCTCGCCCACCTTGCCGTGGCCCATCGGGATGCGGCAGATCGGATGCGAGGCCGGATATCCAGCAATCGCCTGCAACTGCTGTAGCACGGCGCGCGGCTCGGCGGGCGTGTGCTCGCCATCGACCAGCAGC
>JANOTE010000579.1:0-2335 GCA_031416195.1 Rhodoferax sp. | reverse complement strand
GAGTACAAACGCGTTGACGGTCCAGCATCAAAACGGCTTCAGGCCGCACTGAATTTTTTAGGGATGAACCACCCATGACCTTCGGACAGTTTCTGTCGATCCTTCGCGCCCGCAAGTGGGCCGCGCTGCTGGTGTTTGCGCTGGTGGTGGCTACTACCGTGGCGGCCAGTATGTTGCTGCCCAAGCGGTATACCGGCGCGGCCTCGGTGGTGGTGGACGTCAAGCCTGATCCGGTGTCAGCCATGGGTTTCCCGTCCATGGCCATGCCCGGTTTCATGGCCACCCAGGTCGACATCATGACCAGCGACCGAGTGGCGTTGCGGGTCATCCGTGACCTGAAACTGCTGGACAGCCCGCAGATCCGCCAGCAATGGCAAGAAGAGGCCGAAGGCAAAGGCACCATAGAGCAATGGCTTATCAGTGCGCTTCAGCAGAACCTGGACATCAAGCCCTCGCGTGAAAGTAATGTCATCCAGGTGGTCTACAAAGCCCCGGACCCGCGCTTTGCGGCTGGCTTGGCCAATGCCTTTGCTCAAGCCTACATCGCCACCACGCTCGAGCTTCGGGTTGATCCCGCCAGGCAGTTCACCAGTTTCTTCAACACCCAGTCGAAGGAAGCGCGTGATGCGTTGGAGCGGGCACAAACCAAGGTGTCAAGTTTCCAGCGTGACAAAGGCATCATCGCCAGCGATGAGCGGCTCGATGTCGAGAACGCCCGCCTGAATGAGCTGTCGTCGCAACTGGTGCAGATCCAGGCCATCTCTTCAGAGTCTGGCAGCCGCCAAACCCAGGCGCAGGGCGCCCAGGGCGACCGCATGCAAGAAGTGCTGAACAACCCGGTGATCGGTACTCTGAAGACCGACCTCACCCGCAACGAGGCACGTCTGCAAGAGTTGAGTTCCAAGTTCGGGGATAGCCACCCGCAGGTGGTCGAGGCCAAGGCCAACATTGCCGAACTGCGCACCCGGATTGACGCTGAGACACGTCGTGTCACGGGCGGTGTGTCGGTTACCAATACCATCAACAAGCAGCGCGAGGCCCAGGTCAAGCGTGAGCTGGCAGACCAGCGCACCAAGGTGCTGCGCATGAAGGCCGTGCGTGATGAAGGCCAGGTGTTGATCCGTGAGGTGGAAAGTGCCCAACGCACCTACGACAGCCTGATGGCCCGCCTGAACCAAACGTCGATGGAAGCGCAAAGCACGCAGAGCTACGCCAACATGTTGACGGTGGCCCAGCCGCCGGCCGAGCATTCATCACCCAAGCTGTTGCTCAACACCTTGTTGTCGATTTTCGTCGGCACCTTGCTGGCGGTGGCCGTGGCGCTGCTGCTGGAGCTTGCCAACCGCCGTGTCCGCACACCCGATGATGTGGTGGCCAGCCTGGGCCTGCCGGTGCTGGGCACCTTGCCCAAACCCAACGCCAAGCGCTTTTCGTCAGGCAAGCGAATTTTGTTGATGCAGCAGCGGGTGATTGGTTTGCCCGCGCCGACCACCAAGGGTGTGTGATGGCCAAGTTTCGAGATTCGAGCGCGCAAGACACCAACTCCACGGTGGCTGAAGGCGTCAGCGACATCGCCGACCGGTCCATCGGATCGATCATTGCCGAGACTCGCAACCTCACGGCTGAGCAGGTTGAAAAGGTACTCAACTACCAGCGCGAAAAAGGCATCCGCTTTGGTGAAGCCGCCATCGCGCTGGGCTTTGCCAGCACCGATGACGTGCTTTTTGCGCTGAGCCAGCAGTTTCACTATCCCTACGCGGCAGAAGACCGGCGCAAGGCCAACCCCGAACTGGTGGCGCTGAACCAGCCGTTTGGCGTGCAGTCCGAATCGTTCCGCGCCATCCGCAGCCAGATCATGATGCGGTTGTTCAATGAGGGCCAAGACCGCCGCGCCATCGCCGTGGTCAGCCCTGACAGTGGTGACGGCAAAAGCTTTTTCTCGGCCAACCTGGCGGTCACGCTGGCGCAACTGGGCGGCCGAACGCTGTTGGTAGATGCCGACATGCGCGGCCCACGCCAGCACCAGATCTTCGGCATCGACAACAATGCCGGTCTGTCGGGCATCTTGAGCGGCCGGGCCGAAGCCAAGGTGATCCAGCAGGTGCCGGGCGTGCCAAGCCTGTTCGTCTTGCCGGTCGGCATCACGCCGCCCAACCCGCTTGAGCTGGTCGAGCGCCCCGCCTTCGGCTTGCTGGTACGTGAGTTGCTTTCCAAGTTCGACCACGTGGTGGTCGATACCCCGGCCGCAATTTACGGCAGCGACAGCGCTGTGATTGCGGCGCGCTGCGGCGCTGCGCTGGTGGTGGCCCGCAAGAACAAGGCCCGCGTGGCGGAT
>JANOTE010000578.1:0-2243 GCA_031416195.1 Rhodoferax sp. | reverse complement strand
GTTACCTGCCGCTGGGCTCGACCGCCAGCGCGGCGCAGACCTGGGGCATCCCGATGTGCGTGCGTTACGCCGACGGCGCCCACGTGCGCGAGCAGTGCGGCATCGTGCCCGGCGCGCAGTCTCGGATGGAATTGCGCGCGGCGCACAAGCCGCGCCGTCCACGCGATGCCGATCGCCGACAGGATGAAGACGCAATGGATGATCGTCTGCCACATCACCCCGACCGGGGTGGACCCGGTGCAGTCCTGCGCAGTGACCTGCAGGCCGGCGACCATGGCGTCCGTCGCGGCGCGCAACGCGGCGGTCGCGGCTGGCGAGCCGCACACCGGCAGGCCAAGTTCGCCGGCGGCAATGAACGTCTTCAGCAGGTGGATCGAGGAGATGCCGATGATCGCCATCGCCAGCTTGACCTTCAGCACGCTGGCGTTGACGTGGCTGAGCCATTCCGGCTGGTCTGGGTGGTCTTCGAGGTTCATCCGGCTCACAAAAGTCTCGTAGCCGCCCACGATCACCATGATCAGCAGGTTGGAGATCATCACCACATCGATCAGCGCCAGCACCACCAGCATGATGACCGTCTCATTCAGGCCGGTGATTTTGGCATCGGCCACGTAGCCGCTGCTTTTGACCAGCACGTCAATGTCGGGCTGGCTGCCAAACGCTGCGAATACCAGGTGATAGAGCTCCACGCCAAAGTGGAACACGTACACCGCTTGGGCCACGATCAAGCCAAGGTACAACGGTAACTGTAGCCAGCGGCTGGCGAAAATGAAGTTGGCGAGTGGCGGCAGGCGGTTGTTGGAGGCTGGGCGGGGAGCGTGGGGTTTGTTCATTTTTGAGGGTCTTTGTTTGGGGTTTGTACCCATCCCAGAATTGTAGTGGGCTGGTGTGACGTGCTGGAGAATGCAGAAGGCGCAGGGCTGGATGCGAGTCGGGGTGAGACCGGGTGTGCCAGTCAGTGACTCGTAAGTACAAACCCTGACACTTTGCGTCCAATAGTGACGCGATGGCACCACTATTGCGACACGAACACAAACTTTGAGGAGACATTAAATATGAGCAGCACGATTGAATCTGTCTTGGTAGAAAACCGCGTTTTCCCACCGCCTGCCGCCGCGAGCCAGGGCGCACGCATTGCCAGCATGGCGCAATACGATGCGATGTGCAAAGAGGCCGAGACCGACTTTGAAGGCTACTGGGCCAAGTTGGCCCGCGCCAATTTGATCTGGACTCAGCCGTTCACGAAAACGCTGGATGAATCCAACGCACCGTTCTACCAATGGTTTGCCGATGGTGAGCTGAACGCATCAGCCAACTGCCTTGACAAACATATGGGCACACCGACCGAGAACAAAACCGCCGTCATTTTTGAGGCCGACGATGGCACTGTCACTAAAACGACGTACAAAGAGTTGCTGTCCAAGGTCAGCCAGTTTGCCAATGCATTGAAAGCTGATGGCATTCTAAAGGGCGACCGCGTGCTGATCTACATGCCGATGACGCTGGAAGGCGTGATCGCGATGCAGGCTTGCGCGCGCATCGGGGCGACGCACAGTGTGGTGTTTGGCGGCTTCTCGGCCAAGGCACTGCAAGAGCGTATTGGCGACGCGGGGGCCGTCGCCGTCATCACTTCCAATTACCAAATGCGCGGCGGCAAAGAGCTGCCTTTGAAAGCGATTGTTGACGACGGCTTGGCCATGGGTGGCTGCGAAAGCATCAAGACCGTGTTCATCTACCAGCGCACGCAAACCGCGTGCAACATGGTGGCCGGGCGAGACAAAACCTTCGCGCAGGCGCTTGCGGGCATGAGCACCACGTGCCCGCCTACGCCCGTGAACGCGGAGCATCCGCTTTTCATCTTGTACACCAGCGGCTCCACCGGCAAACCCAAAGGCGTGCAGCACTCCACCGGCGGCTATTTGCTGTGGGCCAAGTTGACGATGGACTGGACCTTTGATTTGCGCCCATCCGATGTTTTCTGGTGTACAGCCGACATCGGCTGGATCACCGGGCACACCTACGTCGCTTACGGGCCGCTGGCTGCGGGTGCGACGCAAATCATCTTTGAAGGCGTGCCGACGTTCCCCAACGCGGGCCGCTTCTGGCAGATGATTGAGCGCCACAAATGCACGATTTTTTACACCGCTCCGACGGCGATCCGCTCACTGATCAAAGCGTCAGAGGGCGATGAAAAAGTCCATCCTGCACGTTCTGACTTGAGCAGTCTGCGCATTCTGGGATCA
>JANOTE010000577.1:0-3076 GCA_031416195.1 Rhodoferax sp. | reverse complement strand
CTGGAGGCGCGCGCCAAGCGGCAAACCACGTCGGCGATCCGCGCACTGCATGCGTTGCGGCCTGAAACCGCGCACTTGATCGGGCTGGACGGCGAGATAGATGTTCCAGTGGCCGAGGTAATGGTGGGTGACCGGGTGGTGGTCAAACCGGGCGAGCGTTTTCCGGTAGACGGCATGCTGCTGGAGGGGCAAACGCAGGTTGATGAATCGATGCTGACGGGCGAGCCGCTGCCGGTGAGTAAAGACGTCGGCAGCAAACTCACCGGTGGCTCAATCAACGGTGATGGCCGTGTCGTGATGCAGGTGCGCGCCGTGGGCAGCGAGACCGTGCTGGCCAGCATCATCCGCTTGGTGGAAGACGCGCAGGCCGGCACGGCACCGTTTCAGCGCCTGGTGGACCAGGTGAGTGCGGTGTTCGTGCCCGTGGTGCTGCTTATCGCGCTGATCACGGTGTTCGCTTGGTGGCTTACAGGTCACCCGTTCGAGCTGGCGCTGATTCACGCGGTGGCGGTCTTGGTCATCGCATGCCCCTGCGCGCTGGGCCTGGCCACGCCCACGGCCATCATGGCCGGCACGGGCGTGGCGGCGAAATACGGCATCTTGATCAAAGACGCGCAGGCGCTGGAGTTGGCGCACAAGGTGGACGTGGTGGCGTTTGACAAGACCGGCACGCTCACCTTAGGGCGGCCCACGTTGACCGACTTCATTTCCGCTGCTGGCGCAGACGAAGCCGCGCTGCTGTCTGCCGCCGCCAGCCTGCAAAGCGGCAGTGAACACCCACTGGCGCACGCCGTGGTGGCCGCTGCCAAAGAAAAGGGCTTGGCCGTTGCTGCGCCTGCTGCCGTGCGGGCTGTACCGGGACGTGGCACCGAAGGCGATGTGAATGTTGAGGGCTCTGCCCGCAGCTTTCTGATCGGCAGCCTGCGCTGGATGGAGGAGTTGAAAGTGGACATGAGCCGCTTGGCGGCTCAGGCTTCTGAACTTCAAGCACGCGGCGCGACGGTGTCCGCCTTGGCCGAGCGGTCTGCGGGTGGCGTGACCGTGATCGCGCTGATGGCGTTTGCCGACGAGCCCAAACCCGGTGCGAAAGAAGCGCTGGCGGCACTTCGCGCGCGCGGCATGAAGTTCGTCATGATCTCGGGCGACAACCAAGGTGCGGCAGATGTCATGGCACGTCGATTGGGGCTCAAATCCGAGGCGGGCGAAGTGATGGCAGAAGTGTTGCCCGCAGAGAAGGCCGCGAAGGTGATGGCACTGAAAGCAGGCGGTCGAACTGTTTTGATGGTCGGTGATGGCGTGAACGACGCCCCCGCACTGGCCGCCGCTGATGTCGGCATGGCCATGAGCAATGGGACGGATGTGGCCATGCACGCCGCCGGCATCACGCTGATGCGCGGCGACCCGCAACTGGTGGCAGCAGCTCTGGACATATCACGCCGCACGGTGGCCAAGATTCGGCAAAATCTGTTTTGGGCTTTTTTCTTCAATGCAGCAGGCATACCGCTGGCCGCGCTGGGTTATCTCAATCCCGTGGTGGCCGGTGCGGCGATGGCTCTAAGCTCGGTCAGCGTGATGAGCAATGCGCTGCTGCTCAAGCGATGGAAGCCCGGGCCGGGGCTAAAGCCTACGCAATCGACATGACCTCACTGCCTTGCCTCCTCGCCCAGGTGCGCGCCTGCACGCTGTGTACTGCACACCTACCGCTTGGCCCGCGCCCGGTGCTGCAAATGCACGCCAGCGCACGGCTGCTGATTGTGGGCCAGGCACCAGGGCGCAAGGTGCATGCATCGGGCGTGCCGTTTGATGATGCCAGCGGCGAGCGCCTGCGCGACTGGCTGGGAATTACGCGCGACCAGTTTTACGATGCGCGCCAGGTGGCTCTGCTTCCGATGGGTTTTTGCTACCCCGGCACGGGCAAGTCTGGCGACTTGCCGCCCAGATCTGAATGCGCGCCGGCCTGGCGGATGCCCTTGCTGTTCACCTTAAAAAGCTTCAGCTCACCTTGGTGATTGGCCAGTACGCGATGGCGCATCACTTACCCAACGAGCGCGGCTCGCTCACCCAGACCGTGCAGGCTTGGCAACATCATTGGCCCACCGTGCTGCCGCTGCCGCACCCGAGCCCGCGCAATAATTTGTGGCTCAGGCGAAACCCATGGTTTGAACTCGATGTGCTGCCCATGCTGCGTACCCGAGTGATCGAGGTTTTGGCGGAATAATCTGCGCCCCACCGAGCTGCTGATCTTCGGCAACCCCCAAGGCGGCACGCCGCTGATGGAGTGCGCGCAGACTGCGGGCATCGATTTACCCTTGAAAGCGCTGGTGTGGGAAGACGCATCCAACCAAGTCTGGGTAGGTTACAACGACCCAGCGTTTTTGGCGCAGCGCCACGGTGCTGCCGCCTGCCCGGTGGTGGACAACCTGCGCCAGGCATTGGCGGGGATGCAATTATAAGAAACAAAATAATATGATCTCGGAGCCAATCACTTCGCTTGGAAAGGGTCGGTTCGCCATTGCGGCAACGCTTTTTTTGCAAGCGAATTTGCGGAGAAGTGATCGATCTAAGCCCGCTCGCTAAGCCGTCCTTCCACAAACTTGTGCAACACGCTGGCCACCAGCGTTTGGTAGAGGATGCCCTCTGCCAAGGCGCGCCGTTGCAAGCCGCGCAGGTCTTTGGATAAGATGCGGATGTTGAGTCTCGCATCCTTGCGGAACGTGGCTTCGGCATACTCGCGGTGCCGCGCCAGCAAGCTCACGGTGTCTTCGACGCGCGTGGTTTTGCCATCCTCGTAGGCAGTGAGGATTTCCTGTTCTTCCTCGTCCAGGTTGTTATTGTGTTGGTCTAGATTGTCGGGATTTTGAATTGTTTCAGTCATGGCCTGGGCTCCGGTAGCGTTTGGTGGCTTTGCGGGGGATTGTCTTAAAGAGTGCAATATTGTCGCTTATAAGATAAAATTGACACCAAACATGCCCGAGCCAATGCACCTTACCTTAATGCACGACACGGACGAAGCGGAGTGCGATCCGTTCGGCGACCGGCTTGAAACTTTACGGTGCGAAAACGCCTGGCAAACTGG
>JANOTE010000576.1:0-23830 GCA_031416195.1 Rhodoferax sp. | reverse complement strand
GCATGAAACTGCTGCATGCCGTCTTCCATCGGACTTTGGTAGGGGCCAAATTCGTTGTCGCCGCGCTGGATCAGGGCTTTGCGCCCGGCATCCATGCGCAGGGCGATTTCGTCGTCTTCGACGCAGGTTTCCATGTACGCGGCTTGCTGCGCTTCGACGAATTCGCGCTCGAAGGCGGCGATGTCTTCGGGGTAGTAAAACTCGACCATGTTCATGGTTTTTTGCGGCCCCATCGGGTGCAATGTTGACACCGTGAGCACGTGCGGATACCACTCCACCATGACGTGCGGGTAGTAGGTAAGCCAGATGGCACCGTGCTGCGGCGGCACGCCATTGCGGTACTTCAGCAAGGCGTTTTGCCAACGCTCGTAGGCGGGCGAGCCGCCCTGGCCGTCGCCCTTCACATCTGATTTTCCCAGTCGGTTGGCCACCCCCACCGTTTGCACCGAATAATGTTGGTTGAACTGCCATTGCAGCTCTTCGCACTCGACAAATTGACCCAGGCCGGGGTGAAACGGGCCGACATGGTAGTCCTCCAGGTAGACTTCGATGAAGGTCTTCCAGTTGTAATGGCACAGGTGCATCTCGACGCGGTCAAAGCTGTAGCCGCTGAAGTCGAGGGCCGCGCGAGGGCCTAAGCCAGCGAGATCCGCTTTGATGTCACGGCGGGCATCGTTTAGGCCTCGCTCAAACAGCAGGCCGTTCCATTCTTCCAGCGGGTAGTTGTGCAGATTCAGGCACGGGTCTTTCTCAAAATGTGGCGCGCCAATCAGGGTGCCTGCTGCATGCGATCCGGTGGCCGCGTAAGTCCAACGGTGCAGCGGGCAGATGATGTTGCCACCAGCCTGGGCGGGCAGGCTGCCACGTCCCTGCAAAATCAGCGCCTGCCGGTGGCGGCAGACATTAGAGATCAGCTCCACGCCCTTTTGCGTGCGCACCAGCGAGCGCCCACCCGACTCTTGCGGCAGCGTGTAGTAATCCCCCACATTCGGCACAGCCAACTGGTGCCCTACATAGCGCGGCCCGTTTTTGAACAACACCTCCATCTCACGCTGGTAAAGCGCTTCATCGAAGTAGCTGTTGACGGGAAGTTGGGTAGAGTGCTGCTGGAGTTGAAGACTTAAGTCAGACATGGGGACTGCAAAAGACTCCCCCTATGAAGGGGCAGGGTAAACGCAAGGCCCGGTGGGGCCGGGAATAGACTGCAATTGTAGCTGCCGGGAAGGGCTCCAACTGCCAGTAATGGTGTCGGTGGCCTCTAGAATCGAGATTTTGAAGGCAACAACCTGATATGGCCAAGGCCCCCACCGTTAAAGCACCTGACAAATCATCCAACGATCTGCTGTCCGGTGAACTGTCTGAAAACGCCGCTCTGATAGTGTCGGCAAGCTACGAAGCCGCGCAAGCCGAGCTGGAGCAGCTTGTGGCGAAGCTCGAATCGGGTGAGTTGGCGCTTGAACAACTGCTGGTGGGCTACAAGCGCGGTGCTGTGCTGCTGGAGTTTTGTCGTGAGAAGCTCACCGCTGTTGAAGATCAAATCAAGGTGCTGGATGGCAGTGTTCTCAAGCCGTGGAATCCCAAGTGAGCGAAGTGAGTCAAGTGCGCATGGCTGAATCGGTGTCGTTTGAGCTTGGAGCCTGGAGCGAGCGGCACCTGAACGCGGTTGAGCTGGCATTGCAACGATGGGTTACTACCGATGCTCCTGCGGACTCGAATCACGGTGCCCCCGGCGCGTTGGTTGAGGCCATGCGCTACGCCGTGCTGGACGGCGGAAAACGCTTGCGTCCATTGCTGGTGTTGGCCAGTTGCGAGGCGCTCAATGGCAATCCGCATGCTGCTTTGCGCGCCGCCTGTGCGACTGAACTGATCCACGCCTATTCCCTTGTGCATGATGACATGCCCTGCATGGACAACGACATCCTGCGCCGTGGCAAGCCTACCGCGCACGTCAAGTTTGGCCAGGCGCAGGCGCTGTTGGCGGGCGATGCGCTACAGGCACTGGCGTTTGAGCTGTTGACACCGCAAGATGCAGGCATTCCCGGTGATTTGCAGGCCCGCTTGTGCCGACTGCTGGCGCGTGCTGCGGGCAGCGCAGGCATGGCGGGTGGCCAGGCGATTGACCTGGCCAGCGTGGGCCGCAAGCTCAACGAGCAACAGTTGAGTGAAATGCACCGCCTCAAAACCGGCGCGCTGTTACAAGGCAGCGTGATGATGGGTGCCGCCTGCGGTACCCCAACTCCCACTCAACTGCACGCGCTCGCGCAATACGGCGCGGCACTGGGCCTGGCGTTTCAGGTGGTGGACGATATTCTGGATGTCACCGCAGACTCTGCCACTTTAGGCAAAACAGCGGGCAAAGATGCGATTCAAGACAAGCCCACTTTCGTCGCCCTGCTCGGCTTACCCCGCTCCAAAGCATTTGCGCAGGAGCTTCTGGCCCAAGCGCTGGCGGCACTTGATGACGCAAACCTGCCGCATCCGCTGGCCCTGCGTGCGCTGGCCGACATGGTGGTCAACCGCAAGTCTTGAGGTCTCCGCCTAATTGCGTGTTGGCGTTAACCCGCGTTTTGGTTGAAAATGTTCGTTTGATGACTGTCCAGCGACCACCACAATCTCTCATGCCCACATCTGCTAACCCCGTTGCCAAACCCGGTGTCACGCTCACCTCAGCCTACCCATTGCTGCAAACTGTCAACAACCCGTCTGATCTGCGCCGCTTAAGCCGTGGGCAGCTGGGCCAGTTGGCGAATGAGTTGCGCGGCTATCTGCTGGAGTCGGTTTCAAAAACTGGGGGTCATTTAAGCTCGAACCTGGGTACGGTGGAGCTGACCGTGGCGCTGCATTACGTCTTCAACACGCCGCATGATCGGGTGGTGTGGGATGTGGGCCATCAAACTTACCCGCACAAAATTTTGACCGGACGGCGTGAACGCATGCATTCGCTCAAGCAGCTCGGCGGTCTGAGCGGCTTTCCGCAGCGCTCAGAGAGCGAGTTTGATGCCTTCGGCACTGCGCATTCCAGTACGTCGATTTCCGCTGCTCTGGGCATGGCGGTGGCGGCCAAAATTTAGGGTGAAGAACGCCGCGCTGTCGCCGTGATTGGAGACGGTGCCATGACCGCTGGCATGGCCTTTGAAGCCCTGAACAACGGCGGCGTGGCCGACTGCGATCTGCTCGTCATCCTGAATGACAACGACATGAGCATCAGCCCGCCCGTGGGGGCGCTGAACCGCTATCTGGCGCAGCTCATGAGCGGGCAGTTTTACGCCAACGCCAAAAACGTGGGAAAAACCGTGCTCAAAGGCGCGCCGCCGCTGTTTGAGTTGGCCAAGCGGCTCGAAGAGCACGCCAAGGGCATGGTGGTGCCCGCCACACTGTTCGAGAAGTTTGGCTTTAATTACATCGGCCCGATTGACGGGCATGACCTCGAATCCCTCATCCCCACGCTGGAGAACATCAAGCACCTGCAAGGGCGTCAGTTTCTGCATGTCGTCACCAAAAAAGGCCAGGGCTACAAGCGGGCCGAGGCGGATCCGGTGGGCTATCACGCGCCGGGCAAGTTTGACTTGGGCGTGGGCATGCTCAAACCGGTGGTGCCGCCCAAAGCCACCTTCACCCAGGTGTTTGGCCAATGGCTGTGCGACATGGCCGCGCAGGATGAGCGCCTGGTCGGCATCACGCCGGCCATGCGCGAAGGCTCTGGCATGGTCGAATTTGAACAGCGCTTCCCCAAACGTTACTTCGACGTGGGCATTGCCGAGCAGCACGCGGTGACGTTCGCGGCGGGCCTGGCCTGCGAAGGCTTGAAGCCCGTCGTCGCGATTTACTCTACCTTCCTGCAGCGCGCGTATGACCAGTTGATTCATGACGTGGCGATACAAAACCTGCCCGTCGTCTTTGCACTGGACCGCGCCGGTCTGGTCGGCGCAGACGGGGCCACGCATGCTGGCGCGTACGACATCGCCTTTTTGCGTTGCATCCCGAACATGAGCATCGCTTGCCCGTCCGATGAAAACGAATGCCGTGGCCTGCTGTCCAGCGGGTTTGAGCAAAACCACCCGGTAGCCGTACGCTACCCGCGTGGTTCGGGGGCTGGTACTGTCATGCAGACTGGGCTGGACTCGCTGCCGTTTGGAAAAGGTGAGATAAGGCGACAAGGCAAACGCATTGCGATTCTGGCCTTTGGCACGCTGCTGTATCCCGCTTTGCAAGTTGCAGAAGAACTCAACGCCACCGTGGTCAACATGCGCTGGGCCAAGCCGCTGGATGTCGAGCTGCTGCTGAGAGTCGCCGCCGAGCATGAGTCCCTCGTCACCGTGGAAGATGCCTGCATCATGGGCGGTGCAGGCAGTGCCGTAGCCGAGGCGCTGGCCGCTGCGGGCGTGGTGCGGCCCATCCTGCAACTTGGCCTGCCCGATACCTTCATTGAGCATGGCGACCCGGCCAAACTGATGGCGCTACAGGGGCTTGATGCGGCGGGCATCCAATCGTCCATCGAAAAGCGCTTCCCGGTGCAGGCGGACTCCGCGCGGCCGGTGCTCAAGGCGGTGGCTTAGGCGCGCTACCCCGATCAGGCTTTACACCATGCTCTTATTGCTAAATATTATCTAGCTATTAATTTATATTTTACGAGAACTATGGGCCTATTTGTCTCGTGTTTAGTTGAGTGGAATTGATGAGAGTGTTTGATATACCTAAATTAGGTATACTGACCTTTAACCTGGCATGTTCGAACCTTGAGGCGAAAGCGGCGCAAATCAGGCGAAGACTCGCCAACAATCACTATTCGGATTTAAATTTCGTAATGCAAAAAATATCGGGTTATTACTTAGCTCATTCTTAGGCGATTTTTTAGTTTTAGACAGATAGAGCGGTTACGCTTACCCCTATGCAAAAGTTGCCCATTCCGCCAATTTCGTTGATTTCACTGCTTATTGGGAGTCCTCCATGAATGCCCTGTTGTCTTTGTCGCGCGGCATTGACTGGTTGAATGACCGCTTTGCCACGTTTGCCAAATGGGCTGTGCTGGCCAGTTGCATGATCAGCGCCGGCAACGCCGTAGTGCGCTACGTATTCAACTACAGTTCCAACGCTTTCACTGAGATTCAGTGGTACCTGTTTGCCGCTTGCGTGATGCTCGGCGCGGCGCAAGTCATGCGCGTCAACGAGCATGTGCGGGTGGACGTGCTGTACGGTCTTTACTCAGGCCGTACGCAAGCCAAGATTGATTTGGCTGGCATGCTGGTATTTGTGTTGCCGGTGATGACGGTGCTGGTCTACTACTGCTGGCCGTTGTTTGCCCAGATGTACCGAACGGGCGAGATGTCAAGCCAGTCCGGCGGCTTGATCCGCTGGCCGGCAATGATGATGCTGCCGCTGGGCTTTTCGCTGATCATTTTGCAAGCTGCGTCTGAATCCATCAAGCGATGGGCCTGGCTGAACCATGCCTACGAAGGCGATTTCCACTACGAAAGACCGCTCCAATGACTATGCAGGCTTTCGCCCCCTTGATGTTTGCGGGGCTTATTGCAATCATGCTGATCGGTTTTCCGGTGGCATTTTCACTCGCGGCGCTGGGCTTGGGCAGCGGCTACTTTGCGGTCTACATGGGCTGGTTCCCCCAGTCCTTCATGACTGCGTTGCCGCTGAACGTGTTTGGCATACTGTCCAATGAGCTCCTGCTGGCTATCCCGTTTTTCACCCTGATGGGCACCATTCTGGAGAAGTGTGGCCTCGCTGAGGACATGCTGGATTCAATGGGCCAGCTTTTCGGCCCAGTGCGTGGGGGCTTGGGCTATTCGGTCATCATCGTCGGCTTTATTCTGGGTGCCATTACGGGCACTGTGGCCGGCCAAGTGATTGCGATGGCGATGATCTCGCTGCCCGTCATGATGCGCTGGAACTACAACATGCGCTACGCCACCGGCGTGTTGGCCGCTGCTGGCACCATCACGCAACTGGTGCCGCCCTCGCTCGTGCTGATCGTGCTGGCGGATCAGCTGGGCAAGCCCGTGGGCGACATGTACAAGGGTGCCTGGGGCCCATCGATCATCCAAATCGCACTCTTTGCGCTTTATACCTTCTTGCTCACACGCGTCAAACCCGACTACTTGCCCGGCATCCCCAAATCCGCCCGCACGTTGGAGGGTTGGGCGCTGTGGGCAAAGTGCACGCGTGGCATCGTTCCCTCGGCTATTCTGATTTTCACCGTATTGGGCAGCATGGGCGGCCTGCCAGGCATAGACACCGCCGTGGCCACGCCTACTGAAGCCGGTGCCATGGGTGCTGTCGGCGCGATGATTCTGGCGGCCATTCACAAACGGCTGACCTGGGCGCTGGTCAAAGAAGCCATGATCAGCACCATGCGGCTCACAGCCATGGTGGTCTTCATCTTGATCGGTTCGCGCGTGTTTTCGCTGGTATTCCAAGGCGTGGATGGTGGCATCTGGATTGAGCACATGCTGGCTGGGCTGCCGGGTGGGCAGATCGGCTTTCTCATCGCCGTCAACATCTTTGTCTTCTTCCTGGCGTTCTTCCTCGACTTTTTCGAGATCGCCTTCATCATCATCCCGTTCCTCGCCCCGGTTGCAGCCAAGCTCGGCATTGATCTAATCTGGTTTGGCGTGATGCTCTGCGTCAACATGCAAACCAGCTTCATGCACCCGCCGTTTGGTTTCGCGCTGTTCTATTTGCGCGGCATTGCCGATACGCTGTTCAAGAACGGCTCCATCCCGCGCAAGGTCGAGTCCAAAGATATTTATCTGGGCTCTATCCCGTTCATCATCATGCAGTTGATTTTGGTGGCCATCGTCATCTTCTTCCCGCAGACGGTGACGGTATTTTTGGACAAGGAACAAGTGCTGGACTTGGATAAAGCCAGCCAGCAAATTCAGAATATGGGCGGTGGACGGACACAGCAGGCACCCGCGGCGGGCACTGCTGATCCGCTGAAACCGACAGCGCCAGCAGCCGCAGAAGAAGATCCAATGGAGGCCGTGAAGCGCGCGCTGGAACAGGACAAAGGGACGAAGTAGTCGAAAAGACCGTGAGCGGGTAAACTGTAATCATGGACGACTCGACAAACCTTGTTTTGGAACACCTGAAGCGCTTTCAGGCGGACTAAGATTGCATTGAGCGGGAGCTCAAAGAGATTAAAGGCCGGATGTCACAGATAGAAATAGGCATTGCGTCAATTTGAAGGGATTTGGCGCACATGTCTAGTGACCAAGCCCGTCAAACTGTGACGGTGAACACGCTAGTCGAGTGAATTGAGCGCCGCCTGAAACTGACTGGATAAACACAACTGGATACAACTGAAAAATTACCCCAGTTAGTCGAAAAAAAGCCCGCAATCTGCGGGCTTTTTTGTGATTGACAGCTGACTGAATTAGAGCTTGGCGCTTTGCATGTAGTCGTCAAAAGCCGCTTCCGTGAAGCGGAACCAAAGATTGGCATCGCGGCGGAAGGCGGAGTAGTCGTCGTAGACTTTTTTCCACGCCGGGTTCTTGGCCGACAGCTCGCTGTACAGCGCCATGGACTCTTTAAAGGCCGCATCCATCATGTCTTTGGGGAAGCGAAACAACTTGGTGCCACCTGCCACCAATTGCTTCAGCGCAGCAGAATTGCGCGCATCATATTTGGCCTGCATGTCGGTATGGGCATAAGCCGCCGCATTTTCGACAATGGCCTTGTACTCGCTTGACAGCGCGTCATAGGCTTTGATGTTGACGTGCAACTCAAGCTGCGGGCCGCCTTCCCAGTAGCCAGGATAAGCGTAAAACGGCGCGATCTTCTGAAAGCCCAGCTTCTGATCGTCATACGGTCCCACCCACTCGGCCGCGTCAATCGTGCCCTTCTCCAGCGCAGTGTAAATCTCGCCGCCAGGAATATTGGCTGCCACGCCACCGAGCCGCTCGAAAACCAGGCCGCTGAAACCACCGGTGCGGAATTTCACGCCCTTGATGTCAGCCAGTGACTTGACCTCTTTGCGCCACCAGCCGCCCATCTGAGCGCCCGTGTTGCCCATGGGGAAGCTGATGATGTTGTAGGGCTTGTAAAACTCGCGCATCAATTTCAAGCCATTGCCCTCGTACATCCAGGATGTCATTTGGCGGCTGTTCAGGCCGAAGGGAATCGCGCAAGCAAGTGCAAATGTGGGGTCTTTGCCGAAATAATAATAGGGTGCGGTGTTGGCGCACTCAACCGTGCCGTTCTGAATGGCATCGACCGTGCCAAACGCGGGCACGATCTCACCTGCGGCATGGGTTGAAATCTGGAACTTGCCGCCGGTCATATCGCTGACGTGTTTGGCAAACACGTCGGTGACACCAAACAGGGTGTCCAGCGATTTGGGGAAGCTGGAGGTCAAGCGCCAGCGCACGTTGGCCTGCGCATGCACGACGGCAGGTGATGCGCCAGCGGCGAGAATGCCAGCCAGGCCGGTGTTTTTAATGACTAGACGACGATCCATGAGATTTTCTCCGTTGATAAAAAACTGTCAAAAACAAGAACGCTGGCGAAAACCTTTTAAAAGCGAACCCACAGGGCTCTCGCCACCAATTTTCCATCGCGATTGTAGGAACAGATGACTGGATTTCCGCAGGTGATTTCCCTAAGGACTTGCAGATTGCTCAAGTGCCACAAACCACCCGGATGCCATGATTTAATCGGGTATGCAAGCCACCCGTTCCATCAGCATCGACTCGCCCGAGGTTCGCCGCGCCGGGCGTGATGTGCTATCGCTGGCGTTGATGGATGCACGCAATCACACGCTGCATTTGGCCAGCCAGCTTGAAGCGGGTTTGGGTGCCCACCTGGACGTAAATCGCGTGCCAGGCACGGTTTCGCCGTTGTGGACGCTGGGCCATATCGGCTGGTTTCAGGAATGGTGGGTGCTGCGCAATTTGCAGCGTCAACGTGGCAGCAACTGTGACCCCAGTGCGCTGCGTCTGGCCTCGCTGGATACGATGGCTGACGTTTGGTACAACCCGGTATTGAATGGACAACAAGGTCCGAGGCACCAGCCCCGCAATCAAGGCCGGGAGCAGGTGCCAGTGCCGGATTTGCCGGGTGTCAGAGGCTATTTGCTGGAGACTCTGGAGGCCACGCTGGAGCTGCTGGAGAAGTCACCCGAAGACGACGAGGCGCTCTACTTTTACCGTCTGGCGCTGTGTCATGAAGATATGCAAGGTGAGACGCTGATTGAACTGGCGCAGTCGCTGGGTGTGTCGCTCAAACTGCCGTTGCCCGGTGGTGCTTCGGCTCGTGAGCCATTGCGGGTGTCCGCTGTGCGTTGGAACATGGGAAGTGGAGCCGAGTCGGGCTTCGCTTTTGACAACGAAAGGCCCGGGCACGTGATCCAAGTGCCAGAATTCGAGATCGATGCGCACCCCGTTACCTGGGCACAATTTGTTGAATTTGTCGATGACGGTGGCTATGACCGGCCTGAGCTGTGGCACGCCGATGGCTGGAAGTGGCTGGCGGAAAAGGCCGCTGATGCCAGCGAACAGGGTGGCCGCCGCGGCCCGCGCTACGTCGATCAAATTGGTGTGGCCAGCGGCGCGGTGATGCAGACCCGCTTTGGCAAACCGATGCGCATGCTGGGCAGCCAAAGCGCCACCCACGTCACCTGGTGGGAGGCCGATGCCTGGGCGCGTTGGGCCGGGCGGCGCCTGCCGGCTGAAGTTGAGTGGGAAGTTGCCGCGCACACCGCTGCTCGCCAGGGCTTTCGCTGGGGCGACGTGTGGGAGTGGACAGGCACCACGTTCAGAGGCTACCCCGCGTTTGCGCCGGGGCCGTGGCGTGATTATTCAGAGCCGAAATTTGGCACGCATAAAGTGCTGCGCGGCGCATCATTCGCCACCCGCGCGCGGATGAAAAATCCAAAGTTTCGCGGCTTTGCGCTACCGCAGCGTGACGAGATGTTTTGCGGCTTCAGGTCGTGTGCGTTGTGACGCGGCGATTTAAGTGCATCTAGCTTGAGCTGGTTGTGACCGCATTTTCCGAAAGCGTAAGCACCGCGCTGCACCTTATCGGGTCGCTTGATGCCAGCCTGGTCGCCATCGTCGCGCGCTCGCTGGCAGTGAGTGCTTGTGCGTGCCTGCTCGCGTGCAGCGTGGGCTTGCTGGCAGGTGCGTGGCTGGGGGCTGTGCAGTTCAGGGGGCGTGGTACGGTGTTGAACCTGCTCAACACCTTTCTGGCCGTGCCGTCAGTGGTGGTGGGGCTGGTGGTTTATTTGCTGCTGTCGCGCTCCGGGCCGCTGGGCTATCTGGGCTGGCTGTTCAGTTTCAAGGCGATGGTGATGGCGCAGGCAGTGCTGGTGCTGCCGGTGGTGGCGGCGTTGACGCGCCAGTGCATTGAAGACGTGCAGACGCGCCACGGCGAGCAGATTCAATCCCTTGGTGCGGGGCCGTTGATGCGTAGCCTGCTGCTGGCCTGGGACGAGCGCTATGCTTTGCTGATGGTGGTGATCGCCGCCTTTGGCCGCGCCATCTCGGAGGTAGGCGCGGTGATGATTGTCGGCGGCAACATTGACGGCTTTACCCGCGTCATGACCACCGCTATCGCGCTGGAGACCAGCAAGGGCGACTTGCCGCTGGCGCTGGCGCTGGGCTTGATTTTGCTGCTCGTTGTGCTGCTGCTCAATGCGCTGATTGGCGCGCTGAAGCACTGGCGCGAGACGCGCGATGCAGGCGCGTCCCTGCTGGTTGCAACGCCATGAACAGCGTTTGCCAGATCGACGCCGCGAGTGTGAATTTTGGCAAAGTCACTGCGCTCAAATACATCGATTTGACCATTGACTTGGGTGAGCGCGTGGCCCTGATCGGCAGCAATGGCAGCGGCAAAAGCACGCTGTTACGGCTAATGCATGGGCTGATTAAACCCAATGGCGGGAATGTGCAGGCGCATGCGACGCTCAAACAGGCCATGCTGTTCCAGCGGCCCTATCTGATGCGTACTAGTTGTCTGAACAACGCCGCATTGGGCCTGTGGTTGCGCGGTACGCCCTGGCGTGACGCCAGGGTGATCGCGTTACAGGCGCTCGCGAAAGTAGAGCTGGTTGAGCTGGCCCATCGCAGCGCCAGAACGCTGTCTGGCGGGCAACAGCAGCGCCTGGCACTGGCGCGGGCGTGGGCGATGCAGCCCGATGTGCTGCTGCTGGACGAACCCACCGCCAATCTGGATCCGCGCGCAAAGCACGAGGTGGAAGCGCTGATGGCCAAGCTGCCTGGCGCGATGACGCTGATCTTCTCCAGCCACAACCTGGGGCAAGTCAAGCGTCTGGCGACCCGCGTGATTTACCTCGAAGCGGGGCGAATTCTGGCTGACTTGCCAGTGGATGATTTTTTCAAGGGCGACCTGCTGCAAACCGCGTTCCCGGCGGCGCATTTCTTTGTGAAAGGTGAAACTGGATAAAAATGAAGAAAAATTAACCTGTGAGTTAATTTACGTCGAATTTTTGACATTTTAAAGAAAATTTCATGAATAATAGTGCTCTAGCTCCCGTAATATATTCATATATAGCTATTGTTATTATAGCGTTTTTGGCCCCTGAGAATGCCGCACATGCGCAGAGCATCGTGATGGCATCCACCACGTCCACCGAGCAGTCGGGCCTGTTTGCGCACCTGTTGCCCGAATTCAAGAGGACCACGGGCGTGGACGTGAAAGTGGTTGCCCTGGGCACGGGCCAGGCGCTGGACATGGGCCGCCGGGGCGATGCGGATGTGCTGTTTGTGCACGACCAGGCGGCTGAAGAGAAAATGGTTGCGGATGGTTTTGCGGTGAAGCGTTTTGCAGTGATGTACAACGATTTTGTACTGGTCGGCCCCGCCAGCGATCCTGCAAAAACAAAAGGCAAAGACATTGTGGAGGCGCTCAAGAAACTATCTGCCAGCAACGTCGCCTTTGTCTCGCGCGGCGACAAAAGCGGCACCCACGCGGCCGAGTTGCGTTACTGGAAGACGGCTGGTGTACACGATGTCAAAGAAGGCAAGGGCGCAAGTTACAAAGAATGCGGGTGCGGCATGGGCCCGGCCTTGAATATCGCCAGCAGCAGCAATGCCTATGCGCTGACGGATCGCGGCACCTGGCTGGCGTTCAAAAATCGCGGTGATCTGGCCGTGTTGGTGCAGGGCGATACCCAGCTCTTTAACCAGTACGGCGTGATGCTGGTGAACCCCGCCAAACACTCGCACGTAAAGGCGACCGATGCGCAGAAGTTTGTGGATTGGGTGACCTCCGCGCCTGGCCAGGCAACGATCGCCAGCTACAAAATCGGTGGTGAGCAGTTGTTTTTTGCGAATGCGATGAAGTGATTTGAGGTGAACCAGATACGGATTCGGCGCAGGTTCTGTGCCGATTTCATCTCAATATCGCCACCCCTTTGACCTGCGCAAAAAGCCGTTGGCCAACGGCAAGTTTCAAGGTATCCGCAGACCGCGCCGTCACCCGCGCCAGCAGCGTTGTACCTGCTGAGTCAAGCTGCACCATCACCTGGCCGGGGCTGTCGGGCGACATCGCGTCAATGCGCACCGGCAGGATGTTCTGGATGCTGGTGCCGGTCTGCTTTTCAAGCGTCAAACTCACGTCGCGCGCCTGCACGCGAATGCGAACGGCATCACCAGGCTGCGAGCGCTGTTGCTGTGGGATGTGCAGGTCGCCCCCTGCGAACCGCGCCAAAGTAACGACGTACTGCAAATCGTGGCTGACCACAGTGGCGGCAATGATTGCGCCTGCGCCGTCGCCTTGGGCCAGCGGCAAATCCAGCCGCGTCATCAGGCTGGCTGTGTCACCACTGGCGATGATTTGGCCGGCTTCAATCAGCACCAGGTGGTCGGCCAGGCGGGCCACTTCATCGATGGCATGGCTCACATAGAGAACGGGTAAGTGCAGCTCGCGATGCAGCGCCTCCAGGTACGGAAAAATCTCCACCTTGCGTTTTGCATCCAG
Organism: Rhodoferax sp.; assembly: GCA_031416195.1. Classification (GTDB taxonomy): domain Bacteria; phylum Pseudomonadota; class Gammaproteobacteria; order Burkholderiales; family Burkholderiaceae_C; genus JANYCG01. Next base: position 10,879 of record JANOTE010000576.1, on the reverse strand, counting down.
CGCGGCCAGCGGCTCGTCCATCAGCAAGAGGCGCGGACTGGTGGCCAGAGCGCGGGCGATGGATACACGCTGGCGCTCGCCACCCGATAGTGTTTGCGGCGACCGTGCCAGCAGCGGGCCAATGCCCAGCAATTCAATCGCCTGCTCCAACGACACACGCTGCTGTGCTTGAGGCACGCGGTTTTGGCCAAACGCAAGGTTCTGCGCCACGCTCAAATGCGGGAACAGCGAGGCCTCCTGAAACACAAAACCCAGCGCGCGCTGATGCGTGGGCACGAACACGCTGTTTGCGTCGTCTTGCCAGACTTCGCCATTGATGGCAACCCAGTTATTGACACCGCTTGCAGTCGCTCGCTCCAGCCCCGCTATGGCTCGCAAGCACGTCGACTTGCCCGACCCTGAAGGGCCAAAAAGCGCAGTAACACCGGTGCCAGGCAAGCTCAAATCGACCTTCAACATGAAGGCAGCGCGCTTGACGTGCAGGCGCAGTTGCAGGCCTGTGGTTGGCGCGGTCATTCGGGAGTTGTCATGTGGGAATCATCAGGCGCTGACGACCTTGGCTGTTGACGATGTACAACGTCAACAACACCACAAATGAAAACGCCACCATACCCGCCGAGAGCCAATGCGCCTGCGCATATTCCAGCGCCTCAACATGGTCGTAAATTTGCACCGAAACGACGCGGGTTTTATCAGGAATATTGCCGCCGAGCATCAGCACCACGCCAAATTCGCCTACCGTATGCGCAAAGCCCATCACCGTGGCCGTCACGTAGCCGGGCTTGGCCAGTGGCAGCACCACGCTGAGGAAGGTGTCCCACGGCGAGGCCCGCAGCGTCGCAGCCACTTCCAGCGGGCGCTCTCCAATCGCCTCAAACGCATTCTGCAAAGGCTGCACGACAAATGGCAGTGAGTAGATCACCGAGCCCACCACCAACCCGGCGAAGGTGAAGGGCAGCGTGTCCAGCCCCATCGACACCATCACCTGGCCCACCGGCCCGCGCGGCCCAAGCGTCACCAGCAGATAAAAACCAATCACCGTGGGCGGCAGCACGATGGGCAGGGCCACCAGGGCGTTGACAGCGCTCTTGGCCCATGAGCGCGTACGGGCCAGCCACCACGCCAGCGGCGTGCCGACCAGCAGCAGGATGAGTGTTGTCAAACCCGCCAGCTTCAGCGTGAGCGCAACTGCTCCCAGCGCTGCATCAGTGGGCATGGTGCCCGAGCGCTTTCAATGTCAACATGAATGTCATGTTATGGTCTGATCTCATAGCCATACGAGCGGATCACTGCCAGGGTCTTGTCTGCCTTCAGGTAGCTCATGAAAGCGGCCGCACCGGCATTTGTCTTGCCCTTGGCCAGCAGCGCAACGTCCTGACGCAAAGCGGTGTGCATTTGAGCAGGAACAATCCAGGCCGAGCCGATCCTGATCCGACCGTCTTCCATGACTTGCGACAGTGCGACAAACCCTAAGAGGGCATTGCCCGTGGCAATGAAATTGAAAGTCTGGCCTATGCTTTCACCCTGCACAAACTTGGGTTCCAGCGCCGTTAGAAGTCCAAGGTGTTTCAGGGCTTCAATGGCGGCCGCACCGTAGGGGGCGATCTTGGGCGCGGCTATCGCGATGTGGGCGAAAGCACCTGTCTTGAGAACATCGCCTTTGGCATCCACAAAATTGGCTTGAGCAGACCACAGTGCCAGCCGACCCGTTGCATAAGTGAAGCGGGTACCCGCTACGGCATTACCTTCCTTCTCCAACCTCTCAGGGGTTTCGTCATCGGCAGACAGAAACACATCGAAGGGTGCGCCGTTTCTAATCTGTGCGTAAAACTTGCCCGTTGCGCCGAGGGTTACGATCAGCTTGTGCCCGGTCTCTTTCTCAAAATTGGCCGCAATAATTTTTATCGGTGCGGTGAAATTGGCGGCTACGGCAAGATGGACTTCTTCAGCCTGAATGTTGACAGACAGCGTCAATGCAGTCAGCGTGAGCGCACAGGCTTTAAGAGTGGGAATGCTGAGTTTCATGATGTTCTGGCAATGTGCAAATTTCGCTATTCATAAAACGAATAGCGAAATTCTAGCATGCTGTCCCCACTTGATCCAACGAATGGCGTTGTGAGCAATTGGGAGCCGCCAACTTAAGTGCAAAATCACAGGCATGAAAAAGTCTGCGACTCCACAGGTTTACTATGCAGGCGCATTGGGTCAGTCTTCAGCCGACAAGCGCATTGAGATTCTGAGGCTGATTGGCAAGAGCGGCTCGATCTCGCAGGCTGCGCGCGATGGCGGCGTTAGCTACAAGGCAGCTTGGCAGGCGATCGACACATTGACGAACCTGGCGGGCGTCGAATTGGTGACGCGCGCCGTGGGCGGCGCTGGCGGTGGGGGCGCTGTTTTGAGCCAGGCCGGGCTACAGTTGCTGGCGGCGGCCGGTCAGCTTGAACTGGCTCGCAATCAGGTGCTGGAGGGCTTTCGGGGAACCACGGATGCGCAGCCGGGTGCGGGTGCCAGAAGTAGTCGTACTTCGCTACAGGCGTTTGGCCAATTGGCAATACGCACCAGCATGCGCAATCAATTACCCTGCAACGTGCAATCCCTTGAGATTAACGGCCACATTGTCAAAGTGGCTCTGGTTTTTGCGTCAGGCGGCACCTTGGTTTCGCGTATTACCTTCGAAAGCGCGGAACTGCTGTCTTTGCGACCTGGGCTGCCTGTTTTGGCGCTGTGCAAAGCCACTGCCGTCGGCGTGATTAAGGCAGGTGTCGTGCAGGACATCGCGCTGGTTGGCAATCAGCTTCTTGGTCGTGCCGCCCGGGTGTCGCGCGGGCCCAGCGGTGATGAGATTTCAATCACGCTGGAGGCGGGTCTGCAATTGGTTGGCTTTGCAGCTCCCGGAAGCGGCATTCGTGTGGGCTCCAAAGTTTTGGCCCATTTGGATGAGGCCGGCGTGGTGGTGGCGATGGCCAGCTAGCTCGGCTCGGCGAATTGGTCAGCCTGGGACAGTCTACTAAATGCTATTAAATAACTAGCGTATTATGCAATTTAGTCGTGAGCTAGAGCATGATTAGATAATAAAAATCGACAAAATCAGCACTTTTTTCTCAATAATTAACCCCTGGGTTAATTATTTGTCTTTTTTTGCCCGAGCTTGCGATACACCGTCGCACGGCTGATGCCCAGCTCGCGGGCGGCCTGCATCACATTGCCTTTGGCTTGCGAGACGGCTTTGCGGATCAGCGCGATCTCCACATCACGCAGGCTGTGGTTGTCCCCACTCAGGATGCCCCACTGCGATGGCATTGCACCGCCGCGCTGCACTTTCGTTTGGGAGATGGCGTTGAGCCGCAGGCCCGACCACAGCGGCACGTCCATCGGCGCGGGCTCGCCGTAGGCATCGCGCCCGGCGGAGTCAAACAGCATCTCAAACGGCATCGCAAACAGCTCGCTGCTGTGTACCGGAACAGGCTTGCTGCCCTCGCTGGTGCCACTGCCCCGGCCGAGTTGGGCATCACCCAAGGAGGACACCATTTGGCGCGCGGTCTGGTTGGCTCCGGTGACCCACCCATCCGCATCAAGGCAGACCAGGGCGTCGCTTTCGTCACCCAATTGATGTCCTGGCCAGTTCAGCCGCACCAGCAGGCTGTGCGCGCGGGCTAGGGTCAACGCGTTTTCAATGCTGCGGGCCGACTGCGCCACCAGATGCCTGAGCTCAGGGCGCTCATCGATGTCAATGCCGGTCAAATCGAGCATGCCGACGCAGTGGCCATCGGGCCCAAACAGCGGCGCGCCAGCGCAACTGTAGGCGGCATTACTGGTGTAAAAATGTTCGCCACGGTGCAGCCAGATCGGCCGCAACTCAGTCAGCGCGGCACTGACCGCCGTGGTGCCTACTGCGCGCTCGGACAGATCAAGGCCAATGCGTGCGATGGCAGAGGCGCGCGCATCTCGGCGGTCTACCGGGCCGCTCACATCCACCACCACGCCATCGGCGTTGGTCAGTATCGCGAAGTAACGTGTATCAGTGATCGCATGGCCGAGCTTTTTGAGCGCCGGGCGGGCGGCCGCCAGCAGACTGTGATTGGCTTCCTCACTGCGCCGTTGAGCCTGCGCCGAGACCACGTCAAACACCACGCTTTGTTCGGGCCGTTGCCCATTGGCCAGGCAGCGCCGCCAGGAGCGCGCGATCCAGGGCTCAGAAAGGCTATCCGCCTGCGCGCAGCCTTCATGCAGTACGGCGCGGCGCGCCCGGTCGATGTTTTGAAGGCGCTGGTCAGCGACGCGGCTTAGTGTTTGAAGCATGCTTGTCCCCGTTTCATGAACGTCATGAACGTTTGTTTCATTTTGAGAATTTGCCACTTTATCAATTCTTCACCAAGGGTTTAGCCTAGGTTTTTCGAAACCTTCGAAATTAATAATCTGTGGTTCTATCTCGCTTTCCCAAATCCTATCTCGACGGAGTAACAAGCCATGCTGGTTCAATTGAAAGTAAACGGCAAGACGAGCAGTCTTGATATCGCACCGAATACGCTGCTGGTGCAAGCCCTTCGCGAAAACTTGAAGTTGACGGGCACCCACGTGGGCTGCGACACGGCGCAATGCGGCGCTTGCACCGTCATCATGAACGGGCGCGCTGTAAAGTCATGCAACATCCTGGCAGCGCAAGCCAGCGGCGCCGAAATCTCGACGATTGAAGGCCTGGCCAAAGCCGATGGCACGATGCACCCGATGCAGGCAGCTTTCAAGGAATGCCACGGTCTGCAATGCGGCTTCTGTACCACGGGCATGGTGATGAGTGCGGTGGATTTGTGTACGCACCACCCCAAGGCCAGCGAGGGTGAAATTCGCGAACTGCTCGAAGGCAATCTGTGCCGCTGCACGGGTTATCAAAACATCGTCAAGGCCGTGCAGCTCGGTGCTCTCGGCATGGCCACTGCATAAGGAGAAAACACATGGGCGCCCCCGATTTTGCAAAACTGCCGCACATTGGCGAGAGCATTCGCCGCAAGGAAGACTACCGCTTTCTGACTGGCGCAGGCAACTACACCGACGATATCAACCAGGCCAACCAGACCTACTGCATCTTCGTGCGCAGCCCTCACGCGCATGCCAACATCAAAGGCATCGACTTAACCAAAGCCAAGGCGATGCCCGGCGTGGTTGAAATCTTCACTGGCAAGGACATCGACGGCAAGATGGGCGGCCTGCCCTGCGGCTGGCTCATCACCAGCACCGACGGCTCACCGATGAAAGAGCCGCCCCACCCCGTTTTGGCGATTGGCAAAGCACGTTATGTTGGCGATCAGGTGGCCATGGTGATTGCCGAGACGCTGGAGCAGGCCAAGAACGCCGCCGAAGCGGTGGACGTTGATTACGACGTGCTGTCTGCCGTGGTGGACGTGCGCGATGCCGCTAAAGGTACGGCATTGCACGAGGCATCGCCCGACAACCATTGCTATAAATGGGCGATTGGCGACAAGGGCCAGGTCGATGCGGTGTTTGCAACTGCAGCCAAGATCACCCAGCTCGACTTGACCAACAACCGCCTAGTGCCCAACGCCATGGAGCCGCGTGCCGCCATCGGCATGTACAGCCGCGCGACCGAGGAATACACACTGTATGTCTCCAACCAGAATCCGCACGTTGAGCGCCTGCTCATGACCGCTTTTGTGCTCGGCCTGCCCGAGCACAAGGTGCGCGTGATCGCACCCGATGTGGGTGGTGGCTTTGGCTCCAAAATCTTCCTGTACGCCGAAGACGTGGCGTTGACCTGGGCCGCCAAGCAAGTCAACCGCAGCATCAAGTGGACCTGCGAGCGCACTGAGTCGTTCTTGACCGACGCCCATGGCCGCGACCATGTAAGCCATGCCGAAATGGCGATGGATGCCAACGGCAAGTTCCTCGCAATGCGCGTCCACACCGATGCGAACATGGGCGCATACCTGTCCACTTTTGCGTCTGCGGTACCCACCATCCTTTACGCCACGTTGCTTGCGGGTCAATACACCTGCCCGCAAATCTATGTGGAGGTGGATGCCTGGTTCACCAACACCGCGCCTGTTGATGCCTACCGTGGCGCTGGCAGGCCTGAAGCCACCTATTTGTTGGAGCGCCTGGTGAGCCGCTGCGCCTGGGAGTTAGGCATTGGTCAGGACGAAATCCGCAAGCGCAACTTCATCAGCAGTTGGCCGTATCAAACGCCGGTCGCCCTGCAATATGACGTGGGCGACTATTTGCAATGCATGACCAAGGCGCAGGCTTTGGGCGATGTCGCAGGTTTTGCGGCGCGCAAGGCTGCCAGTGAAGCAAAAGGTTTGAAGCGCGGCATTGGCTACTCCAGCTACATCGAAGCGTGCGGCATTGCACCGAGCAATATCGCGGGTGCTTTGGGCGCTCGCGCAGGTTTGTTTGAGTGCGGCGAAGTGCGCGTACACCCTACGGGTAGCGTGACGGTGTTCACCGGCTCGCACAGCCACGGTCAAGGGCACGAGACGACCTTTGCGCAGCTGGTTGCGGCTCGCTTGGGCATTGCAGTCGAAGCGGTTGACATCGTGCATGGCGACACGGGGCGTGTGCCGTTTGGCATGGGCACCTATGGCTCACGCTCGCTCTCGGTGGGTGGCTCAGCCATCATGAAAGCACTGGACAAAATCGAGACCAAGGCCAAGAAAATCGCCGCCCATTTGATGGAGGCGAGCGACGCGGACGTGGAGTTTGCCAATGGTGAGTTCACCATCAAGGGTACCGACAAAAAAGTGACCTTTGGCCAAGTGGCGCTCACTGCCTATGTGCCACACAATTACCCGCTGGACAAGCTTGAGCCGGGCTTGAACGAGACCGCGTTTTACGACCCCACCAACTTCACCTTCCCCGCAGGCACCTATATCTGCGAGGTGGATGTAGACCCAGCGACGGGCGTGGTGCAGGTGGACAAATTTACCGCCGTGGATGACTTTGGCACCATCATTAACCCGATGATCGTTGAAGGCCAGGTGCATGGCGGCTTGGTGCAGGGCATCGGCCAGGCACTGCTGGAGAACTGCGTATACGACCGTGAAACCGGCCAGTTGCTCACCGGCTCATTCATGGATTACGCGATGCCACGCGCTGATGATTTTCCCGAGTTCAAAATCGGCACCGTGTGTACACCGTGTACGCACAACCCGATTGGCGCGAAAGGCTGCGGCGAGGCTGGTGCTATTGGCTCGCCGCCCGCAGTCATCAACGCCGTGCTGGACGCCTTGAGCGGCCTGGGCGTGAAAAATTTAGACATGCCCGCATCGCCCAGCCGCGTGTGGGAAGCCATTCAATCCGTAAAACAATCCGCTTAGGGCCCGAGGAGACACAACATGTATGCATTCACATTAGAGCGACCCACCAGCCTGTCCGACGCGACCAAGCTGGCAAGCGCAGGTTCAAAGGTGTTGGCGGGCGGTCAAACGCTGCTGGCCTCGATGAAGCAGCGCCTGTCAGACCCCGGCGCGATGGTGGATTTGGGGCAGGTCAAAGAACTCTCGGGTATCAAACGCGAAGGCAATGCCATCGTGATTGGTGCGATGACGCGGCATCTGGACGTGGCCAACAATGCCGATGTCAAATCCGCCATCCCCGCGCTGGCGGATTTGGCAGCGCACATTGGTGACCGCCAAGTCCGAGCGATGGGTACGATGGGTGGCTCAGTTGCCAACAACGACCCTGCGGCCTGCTATCCCAGCGCCGTGCTGGCGCTGGGTGCCACCATCCACACCACGCAGCGCAAAATTGCAGCGGAAGATTTCTTCCAGGGCATGTTTGCGACCGCTCTGAAAGACGGTGAGTTGATCACGGCAATCAGCTTTCCGGCGCCAAAAAAAGCCGCCTACATGAAGTTTGTGCAGCCCGCCTCGCGCTTTGCACTGGTGGGCGTGTTTGTGGCGCAAACGGATGCCGGTGTACGCGTCGCTGTCACAGGCGCGGGCAACGGTGTGTTTCGCCACAAAGGGCTCGAAGCGGCATTGACCGCCAGCTTCACTGCGGCATCTGCGGCGGCGGTGAAGATTGACGCATCGAACCTGAACGCAGACCTTCATGCATCTGCCGCCTACCGCGCCAATTTGATCAGTGTGCAAACTCAGCGCGCGGTCACTAAAATGCTGGGTTGATTCCCCCGAAGCTGTTGTCATACCGCAGGCCCCGTGTTAGTCAACGCGGGGCTTTTTTTTGAGTGGTTCAAGATGTTTCCAACGATTGATTCCCTGATCTCCGCGCTGATGCAGGCCGGCTATTTCGCTGACCGACGATTGGCCACTGCGGTTTTTCTGGCGCTGAAGCTGCAACGCCCACTGCTGCTCGAAGGCGAACCCGGCGTGGGCAAAACTGAATTGGCCAAGGCGCTCAGCACCGCCTTGCAGCGCCAATTGATTCGTTTGCAATGCTACGACGGCCTGGAGCAGCGCGAGGCCCTGTACGAATGGAACTACGCCGCACAGCTTTTGCACATGCGCGCTGCCGAGCTGGATGCCGACGGCAAAACCAACACAGCCACGATTGAGCGCGAGGTCTATCAGGATCGCTACCTGATTCGCCGCCCGCTCCTGCAGGCCCTGCAGGCTCCCGCACCGGGTGCCGTGCTGTTGATCGATGAGGTTGATCGCGCAGACGAGCCGTTTGAGGCTTTCCTGCTCGAATATCTGGGCGAGTACCAAGTCAGCATTCCTGAAATGGGCACGGTGCGCGCAGCCATTGCCCCCGTCACGATTTTGACCAGTAACCGCACCCGCGAATTGAATGACGCCGTGAAACGCCGCTGCCTCTACCACTGGCTGGATTACCCAGATCGCGCGCGTGAACTTGCCATCATCAAGGCGCAGGTGCCAGGCCTGTCGCAAGCCTTGTCGAAGCAGGTCGCCGAGTTCGTAGGGCGCATTCGCAGCCAGCCCTTTGCCAATGCCTTTCAACGCGCGCCGGGTATTGCTGAGAGCGTGGAGTGGGCCAAAGCGCTGGTGGCTCTGGACACGATTACGGTCGATCCCGAAATCATCGCTGACACGGCGGGAATTCTGTTCAAACAGCGCGAAGACGTGGCCGCGTTGACGGCTGATTTGGCTGCCGCCCTGCTTAAGCCTGAAGAAGAGGCGGCGTGAGAACACTGTGCAATTAGGCGACGCTCGAACCGGCAAGCTGGCCGACAACATCGCCGGCTTTGGTCGCACCCTGCGCCGCGCGGGCGTGCGGGTAGACAGCTCGCGCATCGCCTTGGCCACGCACGCGGCGGTGGCGGTCGGTGTGAATGAAAAGCAGGACATCAGCGCCGCACTGGAAGCCGTGATGGTCAGCCGTGAGCAGGATCGCATCATTTTCCGTGAACTGTTTGATGCCTACTTCCGCAACCCCGAAATGGCGCAGAAGCTGCTGTCGCAATTGCTGCCCAGCGCTGAAGGAAAGGCCGAAGCCAGCAAGCGCCGCCCGCGCGTGCGAGAGGCGCTGTCGCCGCAAAACGCCTTTGGCCAGCAGGCCAAGCCCAAACAGGAAGATCAAAAAGTAGAGTTTGATGCGGTGATGACGGCCAGTGACCTGGGCCGCTTGAAGCATGCTGACTTCAACGCGCTGTCAGGTGCCGAGTACCGCCTGGTGGAGCGGCTGGCGCGCGATGTTCACCTGCCTTTGCCACACTTTGCATCGCGGCGCATGCACCCGGCGGGCACGGGCGCACGAATTCATTGGCCGGGCGTGATGCACCATGCTGCGCAGACGGGTGGCGAGCTGGTGCGCCTGCCTCGGCTGGCACGGCGCGAGCAGGCCTTGCCAATTTTGAGTTTGGTGGATGTGTCGGGCTCGATGGAGCGCTATTCGCGTTTGCTGCTGGCCTTTCTGCATGCGGCCACTCGCCGCCATCCACGGCGTGACGTGTTTGCGTTTGGCACGCACCTCACCGACTTGACACCCGCCTTCAAGATGGCCGATACCGACGACATGCTGGCTCACGCCAGCGTGGCAATTGACGACTTTGCCGGCGGCACGCAGTTGGGCGAGTCGCTGACCACGCTGCGCCAGCGCTTTTCGCGCCGGCTGGTGGGGCGGCGCACGCTGGTGTTGATGATCACCGATGGCCTGGACACGGGCGAGCCGTCTGAACTTATGCAGGAGTTGGCTTGGCTCAAGCGCCGCAGCCGTCGCCTGCTATGGCTCAACCCGCTGCTGCGATTTGAAGGCTATGCCCCTGTTGCGCGAGGTGCTGCAGCGTTGCACAGTCAAGTTCATGGCATGCTGGCGGTTCACAATATCAGTAAACTGGAAGATTTGGCGGCCAGCCTGACCGCCTTGATGAAGCGCTAACCACGTATTCGCATAAAGCAGAAAGACCGATCATGGACATGCAAGGAAGCCGCCAACTGGCGATCACTCAACAACAAGCCTGGGACGCGTTGAACGACCCGGCAGTGCTCAAAGCCTGCATTCCCGGCTGCGACAAGGTGGAGCCCACCGGTGAGAACCAATATGCCATTGGCATGTCGGTCAAAGTCGGGCCGGTGGCGGCCAAGTTTGCCGGCAAGATTTCTTTAAACGACATTGTGCCGCCCAAATCGTACAGCATCAATTTCGAGGGGCAGGGCGGTGCGGCAGGGTTTGGCAAGGGCAACTCCGCCGTGACGCTGACTCCGAATGATGCGGGTTGCTTGCTTGATTACACCGTGCATGCGTCGGTGGGCGGCAAGATCGCGCAATTAGGTCAGCGTTTAATTGACGGCGTGGCCAAATCGATGGCGGAAGATTTTTTCAAGCGCTTCGATCAAGCCATGCAGACGGCATATCCTGCGGCTTACGCGGTGCAGGCAGAGGCTGTGGCCACACTGCCTGCTGTACCAAATTCGTCGAAGGAGGCGGCCAGCTCGGGCATTCCGAT
>JANOTE010000575.1:0-1932 GCA_031416195.1 Rhodoferax sp. | reverse complement strand
CTGCCAGGGCCGCTGCACCCGGCTCAAGGTGGTTCATGGCGGCTGCCGCGAACAGCGCGGAGTCGGCGACGCGGCCAGTGACAACGACATTGGCACCGCTATCGAGCGCCTCGGCCAATGCGCCCGCGCCCAGGTACGCATGTGCGCCCAGAAGCTTGCCTTCGACCGGCCGCACCCAGGCGATGTTGTCGCGCAGGTGCAGCACGTCATCACCATGCACTGCTGCAACCCGAATGCCCTGCGCACCCCGCAGGCCCAGCTCATGTGCCAATTGGGCGATGGCCTGCCCGGCAGCGCGGGGGTTGGCCGCACCCAGGTTCGAGACGATGCGGCAACGGTTGGCGGCAGCCACCGGCAGCAGGGGTGTCAGGCGGCGGCGCAGGCGGGTATCGAACCCGGCATGGGCGTTGTCTGCGCGGGCCTTGAGTGCAGGTACCAGCGTGCGCTCGGCCAGGCATTCCAGTACGACAGTGTCAATCTTGCCTGAGGCCGCGAGCGCTACCGCCGGGTCAATCCGGTCGCCAGCGAAACCGGCGCCGGCACCGATGCTGCAAATAATTTTTGACGCACTTGTCATCGCACTACAAGCCCATGTAGGAACGCCGCACGTCCGGATCGCGCAGCAACTCCTCGCCGCGCGCCATTTTCAGGATGTGGCCGTGTTCAATGATGCAGCCATGCCCACACAGACGCAATGCATTGCCCACGTTCTGCTCCACCAGCAGCACCGACAGCCCTTTACTGCGCACCAGTTCGCTCACCATTTCAAACACCTTGTCCACCATGATGGGCGCCAGGCCCAGTGAGGGCTCGTCCAGCATCAACAGTTTGGGGCGTGCCATCATGGCGCGCGCCACCGCGCACATCTGGCGCTCGCCGCCCGACAGTCGCCCGGCAAGCTGCGTGCGGCGCTCCGCGAGGATGGGGAACAGCGTCATCACCTCGTCCAGTGACTCGGCCTTGTGTACCCGTGCCTTGGCGTGGTAAGCGCCGAGTTCCAAATTCTCAAGCACGGTCATGAACGGAAATAGTCGGCCCCCTTCGGGCACCATCACCAGCCCGCGTTCGGCGGCTTGATGCGCTGGCAGGTTGGTGATGTCCTGGCCGTCAAACATGACGCGCCCGGATTTCGCCTGCAAATGCCCGCCGATGGTCAACAACAACGTGGTCTTGCCAGCGCCGTTGGCCCCCACCACCGAAAAGATTTCACCCTGCCCCACGTCAAACGTGATGCCTTCGAGTACTGGCAGTTCGCCGTAGCCGGAGCGCAACGCTTCCACACGCAATATAGAACTCATTGATGCCCCTCCCCCAGATAAGCCTTGATGACCTCGGGCGAGCTAAGGATCTGGTCGGCGGTGCCCTCGGCAATCATGCGGCCCCGATCCAGCACCACCACACGTTCCGAAAACGCGCGCACCACTTTTAGGTTGTGTTCAATGATGAGAAATGTCAGGCCGGTAGCGTGCAGCCCTTGCAACAGCTCAATCGCCTGCCCAACTTCACTTTGGTTGAGTCCGGCCATGACTTCATCCAGCAACACGATCTCGGGCTCCAACGCCAGTGCGCGTGCTACCTCAAGCCGTCGCCGCTCGCTCAGCGTCAGATCGCCGGCGCGGCGGCTGGCATGGTGGGCAAGGCCTACCTTCTCCAGTACGGCCATCGCTTTGTCACGCGCCGTGGCGAGGGCTTTGTGGCGCATGAAAGCGCCAATCATGACGTTTTCCAGGGCGTTCAAGGCAATCAGTGGCTTGGCAATCTGAAACGTGCGACCCATGCCCAACTGGGCGCGCGCGTGGGGTGGCAGGCTGTTGATGGTGTCGCCACGCAGGCGCACATCGCCTGTGGTTGGGGCTAATTGCCCAGACAGCAGATTGAAAAAAGTCGTTTTACCGGCACCGTTGGGACCGATGATGCTGACGATCTCGCCCT
>JANOTE010000574.1:0-4661 GCA_031416195.1 Rhodoferax sp. | reverse complement strand
CGATCCAGTGCCAGCAAGGTTTCGAGCAGTGCGCGCATGTGTTTCAAAGGCACAGCGTTGGGGCCGTCGCTGAGCGCCTCAACTGGGTTCGGATGCGTTTCCATGAACAACCCAGCAACGCCCACTGCCACGGCAGCGCGCGCCAGTACGGGAACCATCTCGCGCTGCCCGCCACTGCTGGTGCCTTGGCCGCCCGGCAACTGCACCGAATGGGTCGCATCAAACACCACTGGCGCATTGGTGTCGCGCATGATGGCCAGGCTGCGCATGTCGCTAACCAGGTTGTTGTAGCCAAAACTTGCACCGCGTTCGCAGGCCATGAAGTTGTCTTCATTCATACCCAACTCGTGCGCGGCGGCACGGGCTTTGTCGATAACGTTCTTCATATCACCCGGTGCCAAAAACTGGCCCTTCTTGATATTCACTGGCTTGCCGCTTTGGGCCACGGCCCGGATGAAATCAGTTTGGCGGCACAGGAAGGCGGGGGTTTGCAAAACGTCCACCACAGAGCACACCTGCTCGATTTGATCCTCAGAATGAATGTCTGTGAGCACCGGCACGTTGAGTTCTCGTTTAACTTTCGCCAATATCTCCAAACCCTTGTCAATTCCAGGCCCCCGAAAGGTGCTACCGCTGGAGCGGTTGGCCTTGTCAAAGCTGCTCTTGAAGATGAAATTGATGCCCAGCGCGGAGGTGATTTCCTTGAGCGTGCCGGCCGTGTCCATCTGCAACTGCTCAGACTCGATCACGCAGGGGCCAGCGATAAGAAAAAAGGGCTGGTTCAGGCCGATGTCGAAGTTGCAGAGTTTCATGGTGTTTTACGATGTATCGCGGGACAAGCCATCAAACACATCGCCAGCGCGCAAACTCAAATTCAACGTGCCCAAGCTCAACGATTCTGCAGCCAATAATTGCTCATCCTGTTGACCGCTTGCGACAGACCAGTGGTTCGCGCGGGTGAACACTTCAATCGTTCGGCTATCTGGCGATACCAGTACATAGCTTTGCAACGACTCAATGCCTCGATAGGCGAGGAATTTGTCATGGCGATCAAAAAATTCGGTAGAGGGGCTGAGCACTTCAACCACCAGGCTAGGCTCGGTCAAATGCGTGTTTTGCGCCCGATCTGCGGCACTACAGGTAACGACAACATCAGGGTAGAAATACGCCGACTTGTCTTTTTTGTGGACGCGAACTTCGGTCGCCAGCACCATGCATTCAGTACCCTGAAGTTGCACCTTTAACGACAGTGCGATGTTGAGGATGACTTGGCCATGCTGAACGCTTCCACCGGCCATTCCCAACGGGCCTTCGCCCTGCCAGCCGTAAATCACGCCATCTAGGTATTCATGCTTGAACTGGGCCTTCTCCTCCAGCAAAAGATAGTCTTCTGGCTGAATATAGTAGGGCAGTTTTTGTGCATATCCCATGGTCTGCTCCGATGCTGCTAGGCGACCGCCTTCAAACTCTTGCCCGCCGCCTGATGATCCAGCGCCGCCTTGATGAACGCGTTGAACAGCGGGTGGCCGGCCCATGGGGTGGATTTGAACTCGGGGTGAAATTGCACGCCCACAAACCAGGGGTGGACACTTTGCGGCAGTTCGATCATCTCCGTTAACTGCTCGCGCTGGGTGAGTGCGGAGATCACCAAGCCAGCTTGGCGCAGCGCGTCCAGGTAATGCACATTGGCCTCGTAGCGATGGCGGTGGCGCTCGGTGACCACATCGCCGTAAATCTGATGCGCCAGCGTACCTTTGGCGACATCCGAGCTTTGCGCACCCAGACGCATGGTGCCGCCCAGGTCGGAGTTTTTATCGCGGGTCTTGATGCTGCCGTCTGCGTCTTTCCATTCGGTGATGAGGGCAATGACCGGGTTGGGGTTGTCCGGCTCAAACTCGGTGCTGTTGGCATCTTTGAGGCCCGCCACGTGGCGCGCAAATTCACTGGTTGCGACCTGCATGCCTAAGCAAATGCCGAGATACGGCAGCTTGTTTTCACGCGCAAAACGCGCGGCGCAAATTTTGCCTTCAATGCCGCGTTTGCCAAAGCCGCCGGGCACCAACACGGCATCAAACTTGGCCAGTTGCGAAACGTTGTCGGGCAGCAGGATCTCTGAATCGATGTAGTCGATCTTCACCCGAACATGGTTTTTCATGCCGGCGTGGCGCAGTGCTTCGTTCAGCGATTTGTAGCTGTCCGACAGGTCAACATACTTGCCGACCATGGCAATATTGATGTCGCCTTTGGGGTGCTCGGTCTCGTAGACCAGTTCATCCCAGCGCTTCAGATTGGCAGGCGGTGTGTTCAGGCGCAGCTTGTCGCAGATCAGGCCATCCAGCCCCTGCTCGTGCAGCATGCGTGGCACTTTGTAGATCGTATCAACATCCCACATCGAGATCACACCCCACTCGGCGACGTTGGAGAAGAGAGATATTTTGTCGCGCTCTTCTTTGGGGATCGGCCGGTCTGCGCGGCAGATCAGCGCATCGGCCTGAATGCCGATTTCCCGCAATTGCTTGGCGGTGTGCTGCGTCGGCTTGGTTTTGAGCTCGCCCGCTGCGGCGATCCACGGCACGTAGCTCAAATGCACGAAGGCGCTGTTGTTGGGGCCAAGTTTCAGGCTCATTTGGCGCACGGCTTCCAGAAACGGCAGCGATTCAATGTCGCCCACCGTGCCACCAATTTCGACAATCGCGACATCCACCGCGTCGGCCGTGCCAAATGCCGCACCGCGTTTGACGAACTCTTGAATCTCATTGGTGACGTGCGGAATCACCTGCACCGTCTTGCCCAGGTAGTCGCCCCGGCGCTCTTTGTCCAGCACGCTTTTGTAGATTTGGCCGGTGGTGAAGTTGTTGGCCCGCTTCATGCGCGTCTCGACAAAACGTTCGTAGTGGCCCAAATCCAGATCGGTCTCTGCGCCATCGTCGGTGACGAAGACCTCGCCATGCTGTAGGGGCGACATCGTGCCTGGATCAACGTTGAGGTACGGATCAAGCTTGATTAAAGTGACTTTGAGGCCCCGCGATTCCAAAATCGCTGCGAGGGAGGCTGAGGCGATTCCCTTGCCCAGGGAGGACACCACACCGCCGGTGACGAAGACAAATTTGGTCATGTCAGAGTGAGCTGCGACGCTCTGTGGGGTGGAAATCGAGATTATAGAGGCCCGACCGCGCGGGTTGACATCTCTACGCGGGGAGACCCACTATTTTCGCGCTGCCATGCCCTGCATCTGAATCAATGCCTTCAGTTGCCCGCGCACCTCGGCCAGCTCGCGCTGCTGCAACAGCATGATGGCGCGCATCTCGCGCTGCTGCTGGATCAATTCGGTGACCTGGGTGCGCAGCGATGCAATGTCCGTCAGGCGATCCATCACATCCGTCAACAGGCTCATGCGGCTGCTTTCTGAAGCTTGGCGATCTGGCGCATGAAGGCGGTGTGCTCCTTGGTGTTGTCTTTAAGCTCCGCCAGCATGGTGGCGATGTCGCTTTGCGCGCGCTTAGTGCCTTCGTCCAACGTTTTGATGTCTTCCAGCGTCACACCGACAATCGCTGCGTCCACAGCATCGCGCATGATTTCTGAAACTTTTCGGCCGGATTTTTTGGCCTGGCTGGACAACGCCACCTTTTGGGCGGGCTCTAGGTAAACTTGGGTCAAGACCATGGAACTCATTCATGCTCTCCTTGGGTTTCAACGGTGTCAATGCATGCTAATATATATCACCCTACATTGGATGTCAAATTCAAACCATGAATGACCTTGCGGGCAAACACATCGTCTTGGGATTGAGCGGCGGTATCGCCTGCTACAAGACCGCTGAATTATGCCGCGCGCTCATCAAAGAGGGCGCGACGGTGCAGGTGGTGATGACAGAGGCTGCTGAGCAATTCATCACGCCCATGACGATGCAGGCGCTCTCGAATCGGCCCGTCTTCACCTCGCAGTGGGACGCGCGCTCCTCGGGTGGGGTAGCGAACAACATGCCGCATATCAACCTGAGCCGCGAAGCGCACGCGATTTTGATAGCCCCGTGCAGCGCGGACTTTATGGCCAAGCTGGTACAAGGCCGCGCGGACGATCTGCTCACTCTGATGTGCCTGGCCCGCCCGATGGATTCGGTGCCGCTTCTGGTCGCCCCCGCGATGAACCGCGAGATGTGGGCGCACCCCGCTACCCAGCGCAATATGGCGCAATTGGCAAAAGACGGCACCACGATCCTGGGCGTGGGCACGGGCGACCAGGCCTGTGGCGAAACGGGTGATGGCCGCATGCTGGAGCCTCTCGAATTGCTTGAAGATGTGATCGCCTTCTTTCAACCCAAGTCGCTGGTGGGCCATCATGTTTTGGTCACCGCTGGCCCGACGTTTGAGGCGATCGACCCGGTGCGCGGCATCACCAATTTAAGCAGCGGCAAGATGGGCTTTGCCATCGCCCGCGCCGCGCACGAGGCGGGGGCTGAAGTGACGCTTGTTGCAGGCCCGGTTCACTTGCCCACGCCGCGTGGCGTGGCGCGCATCAACGTCACGTCCGCGCAAGCTCTGTATGACGTGGCGGTGATGGAATCGGCCCGTGCCAGTGTGTTTGTGGCGACGGCAGCGGTGGCCGACTGGCGGCCCGCCAATGCGTCAGATCACAAAATTAAAAAGGACGGCTCAGGCGTG
>JANOTE010000573.1:0-8372 GCA_031416195.1 Rhodoferax sp. | reverse complement strand
GTAAACGTCTGGCGGCCATGGGTGGATTGGCTCCTGATATGGCTGATGTGCCGCGCCGCCGAGAGGCGCTTACGCACGAATGAACGTTCTTGTAGACACGTCGGTATGGGTGGCTCATTTTCGCCGTGCAAACCTTGCGTTGGTGAACTTGATCGAGCGTGATTGCGTTCTTGGCCACCCCATGGTGCTGGCCGAAATTGCATGTGGCACGCCGCCTGTGCCCAGGGAGAAAACCCTGAGCGACATGGCACTGCTTGGCCAAGCGCACATGGCCAGCTGGACGGAAGTGATGGCCTTTATCGAGCGCGAAAAGCTCTACGGCCTTGGCTGTGGCTTCGTCGATATAGCGTTGTTGGCGAGCGCCTGCATCACGCCAGATACAAACCTTTGGACTTTGGACAAGAAGCTGCTGGACTTGGCCAGGCGATTTGGCGTTGAGTTCGCGCTTACGTTGCACTGATGTTGCAGTCGAGAATTTGCTATTAATAAAATAGCTATTTATGCATATAATTCGGGAGCTTAAGGCTCAAAACACTCAATAATATGACGATTCCGGTCAAATTTGTCTAAAAATTAACTTCTGGGTTAATTTTTTAGAAAATTCCACCACATTTGTAGTAAAATTTAGATTGTTTCATTTATCGGCGATGCAAAACAATCACACTCTTGTGAGAGGCAGTGATCCAGCACACTGCGATAATTTGACGATGACATCACTGCCCCCGCTTCCCTGTTATCTCAACGGCGACTTCACTGTGCTGCCCGACGCAAAAATCAGCGTCATGGATCGCGGCTTTATCTTTGGCGATGGCGTCTACGAAGTGGCTCCGGTTTACGCGGGGCACCCGTTTCGCTTCAGCCACCACATGGCGCGGCTAGATCGCAATCTGGTTGTATTGCGCATCAAAAACCCGATGACGCAGGCCCAATGGCTGGCGATGGTCATGAAGCTGATTGCCAATTACGCGGACTCGGTAGGCGCAGACGCCAACACGCTGGATCAGTTGATCTACATCCAAATCACGCGCGGTGTCGCACTGCGCGACCATGTCATGCCCGAGAACATCACGCCGACTGTGTTTGCGATGAGCAATGTGATGAAGCCGCCCACCGCCGAACAGCGCGCCAAGGGCGTGGCCTGCGTCACAGCAGACGACTTTCGCTGGGCCAAGGCGCACATCAAGAGCACGAGCTTGCTGGGGGCTGTGTTTGCGCGGCAAATCAGCTTCGACGCGGGCGCGGTGGAGACGGTGATGTTCCGCGATGGCTTTTTATCCGAGGCCGCTGCCAGCAACGTGTGGGTGGTCAAGGGCGGCAAAGTGCTGGGTACGCCCAAAGACAACCTGGTGCTCGAAGGCATTCGCTACGGTCTGTTTGACGAGCTTTGTCAGGCGCAGGGCATGGGCTTCGAGTTGCGCCGCATCAGCCGCGAAGAGGTTTTGCACGCCGATGAGTTGCTTCTGTCCAGCGCCACCAAGGAAGTGCTGGCCATCACCTCGCTGGATGGCAAACCGGTTGGCAACGGCGCAACGCTGGGTGTGCCCGGCCCGGTCTACGCCAAACTGCACGCAGGCTACCAGGCGGCCAAGATGGGAGCCCGTGAGGGGCTGGCTGCATGACCACCGACAAGCCACAGCCTGAAGCCTCGCCAGCCCCGTCGCTGATTCAATACCCGTCGCTGTTTCCCATTAAGGTGATGGGCTTGCGGGTGGACGGCTTGGTACACACCATCACCCACATCGCCCACCAGTTCGACCCCACGTTTGACGCGACAACAGTTGAGCTGCGCGAAAGCAAAGGCGGCAAATACCTGGGCGTGACCATCACCGTCACCGCCACCAGCCGCGAACAGCTCGATGAGCTGTACCGCACGCTTTCGACGCATCCAATGGTCAAAGTGGTGTTGTAGGTTTGTCCTTGTCTGAATCTATTTCTGCATCGTGGGAGAGTGTTGTAAGGTTGTAACGGAGGTTGCAACTCCTGGTCAAGCCACTGACCCCGCTCTCATAAGCTTGAATTTACATGCGTGACAAAAGAGTTTTGCCAATTTAAGTTATGCTTGGGAGCTCTGAATGATACTGGTGAGTAAACCTGTTGGTTTGTTTGACAATCAGACAGGGCGTCCAATGTGATTCAAAATGTAATTCAAATACTCAAGCTCACTACACAGGAGACATTCAATGCAGCAAAAATTATCAACCTTGACGGCTGGATTCAACAACTGGCGCACGGCTTTGTTGGGGGCGGCAGTCGTGCTGACCGGCACCAGCGCCTGGGCGCAAGATGCCGCCAAACCGGCTGAAGTTCCCTTTTGGGCGATAGGCATGCCCAAAGATGGCCCAGGCAAAGCACTTGCGCCTGTACCGTCATTTCCAATCGCCACTGAGGAAAGCAAGCTGCCCATTGCCAAAATGAAATTGCCGCCAGGCTTCAAGGCAGAAGTTTGGGTCAGCGGCATTCTGGACGCGCGCGGCATGCGCCAAGGCGACAAGGGCACGGTGTTTGTCAGCTCCCTGTTTGCGGCTGGAAAAATTTATGCGGTGACCGACAAGGGCGGAAAACGCGAAGTTAAAACCATCGCCGAAAAGCTCTTCCTGCCCAATGGCATTGAGTTTCACAAGGGTTCGCTGTATGTTGCGACACCCAAAGAAATCACGCGTTATGACAACATTGAGGCCAACCTGGACAGCCCGCCCAAGCCCGTGATGATTTATGACAAGTTCCCCGGCCTGGTGCCGCACGGCTGGAAGTTCATCAAGATCGGGCCGGACGGCAAGCTCTATGCGCCCACCGGCGCGCCGTGCAATGTCTGTGACGAGAAGGAGGGGTTTGCGCAAATTGCCAAGATGAATCTGGACGGCAGCGGGTTTGAAGTGGTTGCCAAGGGCGTACGCAACACCGTTGGCTTTGACTTTCATCCCAAAACGGGTGATCTCTGGTTTACCAACAATGGTCGCGACTGGGTCTCTGAAGACTTGCCCAACGATACGCTGAACCGCGTTGGCAAGCCCGGCAAGGATCACTTTGGCTATCCGTTCTGCAATCAAGGCAACCTGGCGGACACCGAATTCGGTTGGGGTAAAGACTGTACGACGTACAGCCAACCTGCCGCACTGACTGGCCCGCACGCAGGCACCTTGGGCATGCGTTTCTACACCGGAAAAATGTTCCCGCAGAAGTACCAAAATGCGATTTTCTTCG
This sequence comes from Rhodoferax sp., assembly GCA_031416195.1. GTDB lineage: Bacteria > Pseudomonadota > Gammaproteobacteria > Burkholderiales > Burkholderiaceae_C > JANYCG01. The sequence goes on along the minus strand of JANOTE010000573.1, from coordinate 5,171 downwards.
CACGCCACGGCTCCTGGAATCGCAGCAAGAAGTTCGCTGCAGACATCCAGGTCGCTTGGCTTGACGGCAAGGGGGGCATCTCAAAGATGGAGCCGTTCTTGACCGGAATGATTGAAAACAACGAGTACCTGGCCCGCCCGGTGGACGTGATGGTGATGAAAGACGGCTCAATGCTGGTCTCTGACGACCACAACGGCGCAATCTACCGCATCAGCTACACAGGCAAGTGATTCGCGGCTTTAACTATCGCACCGCCCGGAGCTTCGCAGGGCGTGCGGGTTCACTAAAAGGTGTTTGATTTGCTCGTAAATCTTCCAAAACGCCTTGGCGCCACTGTAGCAACGGTGGCGCTTGTCATTGGTATTCAGTCGCCGGCTTGGTCTCAAACCAAAAAGTCCGCGCCGGGCGCAAACCAGCCTACGCCAACCCAACCCCAAATCGCGCCGGTGCAAACTGATGCGTTGGTGCAGCAGCGATTTGCCGCCTGCCTGGCGTGCCACGGTGAGGGCGGGCGAAGCAGCATGCCGCTGACGCCATCGCTGGCGGGGCAGCATTCTTTCTACGCAATCACGCAACTGTTTTTGTTTCGCGAAGGGCGCCGCAGCAACGAGGCCATGACGGCGATGGCAAAAGGCATGAGCGATGCCGACATGCGTGCGTTTTCAGAGATGATCGCCAAACTACCGCCGCCCGCAGGCGCCGATATCGCGAACCTGGATGCCAGGCGCATGGCAAACGGCGCAACATTGGCAGTGCAGCACCGTTGCGCGTCGTGCCACGGTGCAGACTTTTCGGGCGGCAAGCAAGTCGCCAGAATTGCCAACCAGCGCGAAGACTACCTGCTGCTGTCGCTGCGTGAATTCCAGTCTGGCAAACGTCTGGGTTACACACCTGCAATGAACGAAGCCTTGGCTGGCATCGCCCCAGACGCACTGCAGGACGTGGCCTACTACCTCGCGAACATCCCGAAGACCGCGCCGTAATTCAGGTCGCGATGGCAACTCGCTAATTCTTCGCGCCTGCCGCCTTTGCCGCATCGCGCGATGTTGCCAGCGCCGCGTCATCGGGTGCTGTTTGCGTGGGCCAGCCGCTCAAATGCTGGGTGGTGATATTGCACAGCGCGGTAATCCAATCGTTGTTGTCGTTCAGGCAGGGGATGTAGTGAAACGTCTTGCCGCCTGAGGTGAGAAACGCGGCGCGGCCTTCCAGGTCGATCTCTTCCAACGTCTCCAGGCCGTCGCAGTTGAAGCCGGGGCAGATCACATCGACGCGCTGCACGCCCGCCTTGCCCATGGCGATCAGCGTCGGCTCGGTGTACGGCTCCAGCCACTTGGCTCGGCCCAGGCGAGACTGGAAGGTGACTTTGTACTGCTCTTTGGAGAGACCCAGCGTCTGGCCCAGCAGCCGGGCGGTTTTGAGGCATTCGCAGTGATAGGGGTCACCCAGGTGCAGCGTGCGCTCGGGCACGCCGTGGAAGCTCATCACCAGTTGGTAAGACTTGTCAGGGTGGCTGCTGGGGTGACCGTTAAGCAGCCAGTTTTTCTTGACGCTGTTGGCCAGCGCGTTGATGTAGCCTGCGTCGTCATGGTAGTGATTGACAAAGCGCAGCTCCGGGATCAACCGGGTTTGCGCGGCCCAGGCGTAGACGGCATCAAACACCGTGGCCGTGGTGGTGGCCGAATATTGGGGGTAGGCGGGCAAGATCAGCACGCGCGTGACGCCCTGGGTCTTAAGCATGTCGAGCTGGCTTGCGATGCTGGTCGCGCCATAGCGCATCGCGTGAAAGACTTTGACGTGATGGCCGCGCTGCCCCAGCCAGCCTTGCAGCAGCAGCGCTTGCTTCGCCGTCCAGATTTTCAAAGGTGAGCCCTCCGTCTTCCAGATGGTGGCGTACTTGGCGGCGGACTTCGCCGGGCGCACACGCAGGATGATGCCGTGAAGAATCAGCATCCACAGCAGGCGCGGGATTTCCACCACGCGCGGATCGCTTAAAAACTCAGCTAAAAAACGCCGCACGGCTGCGGGCGTAGCGGCATCGGGCGTACCGAGGTTGCAAAAAAGAACGGCGGTGGCGGGCGCGGTGCCGTGGGCGAATTTGGGTTCGGGTTTGAACGGGGAGCGGATCAGGGAGGTCATGCGCTATTTTTACCGTTATTCTCAACACTATTCCGATGCAAACACTAAACACCTCTCAAATTAAAGCCATCACCCTGGATCTGGACGATACGCTGTGGCCGATCTGGCCCACCATCGCACGGGCCGAGGCGGCCATGGGCGACTGGTTGCGCCCGCGCGCGCCCGGTACAGCCGCACTGCTGATGGACGCGCAAGCCCGCCTGGCGCTGCGCGAAGATGTGGTGCGCGCCAACCCCAGCATTGCCCACAACATGAGCGCTATCCGACTGGAGTTGATTCGTCAGGGCCTGTTGCTCTCGAACGAAGACCCGCTGCTTGCCGAAGGCGGGTTTGGTGTCTTCTTTGAGCACCGCATGAAGGTGGACTTGTTTGCTGATGTGCTGCCTGCGCTTGAGTTTCTGGCAGCGCGGTTTCCGCTGGTGGCGGTGTCCAATGGCAATGCGGATTTGGTGCGAGTGGGCTTGGGGCGCTATTTTTTGAGCAGCGTGAGTGCTCATGAATTCGGTATTCCCAAGCCCGATGCGCGCATTTTTCACGCGGCAGCGGCAGCAGCGGGAGTTGCTGCGCACGAGGTGCTGCATGTGGGGGACGATGCGGCGCTGGATGTGTTGGGGGCTGCAGCCTGCGGCATGCAAACCGTTTGGGTGAACCGCGAGGGGCATGACTGGACGCATGACACGCAGCCGCATCACACGGTGACTGATCTGGCTCAACTCTGCGCGCTTTTTTAATTCAAAAGTCAGCCGCAACGGCTAAGCCACTGCGCACCGCGCCTTCCAGCGTAGCGGGGTAGGGGCCTTCCACATAGTCGCCACACGCCAGCAGGCCCGGCGCAATGTGGATGGGCGGGCGGGCGAGGGTGGGGGTGCAGGCGAAGGTGGCGCGTTTTTCGACCACGGTTTGCACGGCTTGCAACTTCAGTCCTAATTGGTTTTTTGCCTGCACGAGCACCTGAGCTTGCAGCACCTCGCGCTCGCCTGTGCTGGCACTGACGACAAAAGCCAGTAAGCCTGGCGGGCCGCCGAGCTGGCCCCGGTCAAACACAAACTGGCCAGGTGCCGAGTTGTCTGCACCACTGCCTGAATTGCTGTGTAAGGCCAGCATCGGCTGCGCCAGCGCCGCACCTTCACCCCAGGCGTAGACGGTGGTGATGGCTTCAAACCGCAGGGTCTGCGTAATGGCAATCCAAGGCGCAGCTTCAATCGTCTGCTCCAGCAACGACAGCGCACTGGAGGCCGAAGTTGCGAGGATCACGCGATCAAATTGTTCTGCGCCAAGCTGCGGGCCTGCCAACTGCCAGCCGCTGCCCACAGCCTCTATTTGATCGATTCGCGTACCGAGTTTCAGTTGTCCGCCGCGCTGCGCTATCCAATGCCACGCGGCCTGCGGGAACAGCGCCGTCAAATCGGTTTTGGGCAACAGCAAATCGGAGCTGCCTGAACCGTCATTGCCTTGGCCAAACAGTGAATCGCGCAGCACGCGAAGGAACACGCGGCCACTGGCGCGGTCTGCCGGGGTGTTAAGCGCGGAGACGCACAGCGGCTCAATCAGTTCCTGCATGACACGCGGACTGACTCGCAAGCACAGTGTGGCGACGGTGTCACGCGCATCGCACGTGAAGGACTTGATGCGCCAGCCGATGGCGGCGCGAACCAGCGAGGCTTTGTCTACCCACGTCCAACCGCGCGCGGTGGCAATGCCTGCGATGGCGTTGAACGGCGCAGGCCAGGGCGGTAGCTTCAATCCGGTGCCATCGGGAAATTGGAGCACCAGAGGCAACCGCAGCAGGGCGCTGTCGATGTCAACACCGACTTGGCGCATCAGCTTGAGCGTTGCACTGTAAGCGCCAATCAGGATGTGCTGGCCGTTGTCTAAAGTGACGGTTTCGCCACTGGGCAACACGGCATCAAGAGATCTGGCCCGTCCACCCAGCGTTCGTGATGCTTCAAAAATCGTGACTGAACGGCCAAGCTCGGTGAGGCACACAGCGGCAGCCATGCCGGCCCAGCCCGCGCCGATGATGGCGATTTTCATGAAAGCAGAACCATCAAGTCAGACTCGGCCCAGCGCCTGCACCCGCCAAGCCAGCCACAGCTTGCGCAGGGGTGTCAGGCTGACGCGCTGGTGCAGCACCTGGAAGTTGTCGCGCTCGATTTCACGCAGCAAGGCGCGGTAGATGCTGGCCATCATCAAGCCCGGCTTTTGCGCGCGGCGGTCTGCGCTGGGCAGCAGGGCGAAGGCCTCGCCATACAAGGTATGCGCACGCGCCGCCTGAAATTGCATCAGCGCGGTGAATCGGTCTGAATACGTGCGTTTGAGCACTTCATGCGCCCTCACATCAAACTGCTGCAGGTCGGCCACGGGCAGGTAAATGCGCCCGCGCATCGCGTCTTCGCCCACGTCGCGGATGATGTTGGTGAGCTGCAAAGCCTGGCCGAGTTTGTGGGCGTAGGCCGTGGTCTGCGCTTGGGTCTGGCCAAATATCTGGGCCGCCACTTCGCCCACGATGCCTGCAACCAGATGGCTGTAGCGCTGTAACGCGGCAAAGTCCAGGTAGCGCGTTTGGTTCAAGTCCATCTGGCAGCCCTCGATGATGGCGTTCAGATGGCGCGCTTCAATCTTGAACTCGACCGCCAGCGGCATCAGCGCGCGCATCACCGGGTGGCTGGGCGAGCCCGCGTAGGCCTTGGCGACCTCGGTTTGCCACCAGGCCAGTTTGGTCGCGGCCACACTGGGGTCGACCGCGTCGTCCACCACGTCATCGACCTCGCGGCAAAACGCATAAAACGCGGTGATCGCCGCGCGGCGGTGTTTTGGCAGAAATAGAAACGCGTAATAAAAACTGCTGCCCGATGCGGCTGCTTTTTGCTGAACGTAGTATTGGGGAGTCATCGTGAAGCGGAGTAGATTACTATAAGTTATATAGCAGCTTATGCACATTATACGAGAGCTAGAGGCTCAAATGATTCATATATTGGGTTAAAACATGGTTTTTGCGAGAAAATTAACCTGGAGGTTAATTGTCACATCCACAC
>JANOTE010000572.1:0-2388 GCA_031416195.1 Rhodoferax sp. | reverse complement strand
TCGAAGACCTGTCCCGCAAGGGCGATTTCAACAAGGCGGGCGAGTTGCAATATGGCACCCTGCCGGGCCTGGAAAAGCAACTCAAGGAAGCGCAAACCGCAGAGGCCGGGAAAGCAAAGAACGCGAAAGATGGCGGTCGCCCGCAACTGCTGCGTACCATGGTCGGAGCCGAAGAAATCGCTGAAGTCGTGAGCCGTGCCACAGGCATTCCCGTCGCCAAAATGCTGCAAGGTGAGCGGGACAAGTTGCTGCAAATGGAAGACAAACTGCACCAGCGGGTGGTGGGCCAAAGTGAGGCGATTACCGCCGTGGCCAATGCCATTCGCCGCTCGCGCGCAGGCTTGGGCGACCCGAATCGACCGACGGGTTCCTTCCTGTTCCTCGGGCCTACAGGCGTGGGAAAAACTGAATTGTGCAAAGCGCTGGCAGGTTTTCTGTTTGACGCAGAAGACCACCTGGTGCGCATCGACATGAGCGAGTTCATGGAAAAGCATAGCGTTGCACGCCTCATCGGCGCGCCACCTGGCTATGTGGGTTACGAGGAGGGTGGTTACTTGACCGAAGCCGTGCGGCGCAAACCCTACAGCGTGCTGCTGCTCGATGAGATCGAAAAGGCGCACCCCGATGTGTTCAACGTGCTGTTGCAAGTGCTGGACGATGGCCGCCTGACCGATGGCCAGGGGCGCACGGTGGACTTCAAAAATACGGTGATCGTGATGACCAGCAACATCGGCAGCCAGATGATTCAGGCCATGGTGGGCAAGCCGTATGAGGACGTGAAAGATGCCGTAATGGATGAGCTTAAAAACCACTTCCGCCCCGAGTTTTTGAACCGCATCGACGAGACCGTGGTCTTCCACAGCCTGGATGCCAGCCACATCGAGAGCATCGCCGCGATTCAGATGAAGGTGCTGCAGGCGCGCTTGACCAAGATGGATTTGACGCTGGAGGTTTCACCCGCTGCGTTGAAGGAGTTGGCCAAAGTCGGCTTCGACCCGGTGTTTGGCGCGCGGCCACTGAAACGCGCCATTCAGCAGCGCATTGAGAACCCGCTGTCAAAACTGCTGCTGGAAGGCAAGTTCTTGCCCAAAGATGTGATTCCGGTGGACGTGGACCCAATCCGCGCACCTGGGGAGTTCAGCTTTGCGCGGGTGGTGCATTGAGGTATGGCTTTCTTGGATGGTTGACGTATACTATTTGAATAGTTGTATGTCTTCTTGATTCTTAAAAGCGAAGAGCCCTATGTCCCATTCCACCAAACTAACGTTGCGTCTTGACTCGGGCTTGATTGAAAGCGCTAAGGCTTTTGCGCATGAACATCAGCGTTCGCTGTCGCAGCTTGTTGCAGATTACTTTGCGCGGCTTGCGGCTGAGCCTGTATCGGCTGTTTCAAAGACAGAGAAGGCGTTGAGTCCAATTACCGCCTCTCTGGGTGGATCATGGGTTGTCAAGAAGCCTGCCGAATTGAGTCCCGTCACAAACAGCCTGCGCGGCGTGCTGAAAGCCAAATCAACGCCCAGAATCAACGTCAAACACCCACCCCACGACGACCCTGACAAAGCGGCTTATCACAAGTATCTTGAAGAAAAGTACCTGTGAGAGTCCTGTTGGATACCAACGTGTTGATGGACGTATTGCTTGAACGCGAGCTATTTGTCAACGAGTCAGTGCAGGTGTTCGATCAGGTGGTACGCGGCGCGGTCACAGGCCTGATTTGTGCTACAACGGTCACAACTATTTTCTACTTGACCAGCAGGGAAGTTGGGGGCGAGGACGTGATGCGGCATATCCAAAAACTGATGAATCTTTATGAGATTGCGCCCGTCACCCGCTCGGTATTGGATGCTGCGTTAACCAGCAACTCCCCAGACTTCGAAGACGCCGTCCTCGCCGAAGCCGCCCACCAAGCCGGCGCGCAGGCCATCATCACCCGCAATCTGAAAGACTTTGCCAAAAGCCCCGTGCGCGCCTACACGCCCAGGCAGTGGATGGCAATGGATTCAGTCTGATTCGGCGCACCGGCAAGGTGGACGCTATACGTGTAGATATTATTTAATACGTACAATAGGATTCATGCAAAAACTCACTCTATCCGTCGATGACGACATCTACGCCATGTTGCATAGCCAAATCGGGCGCGGCAGCATTGGGCGTTTTGTTTGCGAGGCGATTCGGCCGCAGTTGCATCAAGCCGCTCAGGGCAAGGCTGGTACGGCGTTTGGGATGTTGTCGCACTTGACAAAACCGGTCGATGCCAGCGCTGCTGCACAGGCCAAACGCCACTACATGGAGAAGCGCTACGCCGCCAAGCAAACGATTTGAAGCGTGCTGATACCAACCATGCTGACCATCGACACCAACATCCTGCTGCGCTACGCGCTCAATGAC
>JANOTE010000571.1:0-11285 GCA_031416195.1 Rhodoferax sp. | reverse complement strand
CTACATTTGTAGTAAATTTACCTCGATTTTTGCCAATTTAGGGGGATTTGGGCCGATTTGAACCAAAATAGCTCAATTTTTGAATGAAATTGGGTTCTAGCTCTCGTATAACGTGCATAGATAGCTATATATATTATAGCGTTTATCCGAAGCCCAGGCAACTACCGCGCGCTCAAACCGTCAAAGCAGGTACTCAGCACCATCTCAATGATCTCTTCATGGGTGTGCAGCTCGCTCATTTTGAGGAACTCCAGCACCGGGTCGCAGGCGCGGGCGTAGATGGTGTACAGCACGGCGATGGCGGGCAGTTCGGGATTCAATGCGCCTGATTGCTGCGCAGATTCAATCCAGCCGCCCAGGCGATCACTCAAGTCCAACAGGCCGTCCATGTAGTCGCGGTTTTGTATCAGGGTCGCGCGCAGGCTGGAGTTTTGGCTCGGCAGGGAAGGCATCTCACCCGCCAATTTCAACCCCATCGTCCAGCGCACCACGGCGCGCAGGTTGTTCATTGGGGCATCTGCATCCTGCAAAGTGGCCAAAAACGCCTGCGCTCGCTTCATGACCAGCACCATCGCAGCAGCGGCCAGGTCTTCCTTGCTGGGAAAGTGTTTGTAGAGACTGGCTTTGGCAATGCCGACATCAGCGGCCACTTCGTCCACCGTCATCGCCTCAAAACCCTTCTCGGCCAGTAGCCGGTTGACGGACTGGATGATGGCGACTTCACGCGCCTGGAGCATCTGCTCCTTGAAGGAAACTTTAATGACGTTGCTGGACTGCATCATGGCAGTATAAGTCAAGCGGTCATAAAAAATACGCCTCAAACACCAAATTACTGTATAGTAATTACATGACTAAAGAGTTTTATTCCCATTTTCACAGCAACTTTGGCAGGCCTTCATGATGCGGGTCGCCATTGTCGGCTCGGGTATTTCTGGTCTGGCCGCTGCTCACACCTTGCAAAGCGCGGCAGCGGTCACCCTGTATGAAGCGGGCAACTACTTTGGCGGCCACACCCACACGGTGGATGTCACGTTGCCCACGCCGCAAGGCCCTGTCACGCATGGCGTGGACACAGGATTTTTAGTGTTTAACGACCGCACTTACCCTGAGTTGATCCAGCTTTTATCTGACTTGAACGTGGGCACTGCCAAGTCGGACATGTCGTTTTCAGTGCAATCACAAAATGCAAAAACCGGTCAAAGCATGGAGTGGAGCGGCACCAACCTGAACGGGTTGTTTGCCCAGCGCAGCAACCTGATCAGCTGGCGCTTCTGGCGCATGCTCAGCGACATCCTGCGTTTCAACAGTCTGTGTACGTTGGTTGCAAGCCAGAACACCGAGGGCCAAATGCGCCAGACAGTGGGCGAATTTTTGAAGAAAAACAGCTTTTCCGATGAGTTTCGTGAGGGCTACTTCTTGCCCATGGCCGCTTGCATCTGGAGCTGCCCCACCGCGCAGATGCTGGAGTTCCCGATGGCCACCATGATCCGTTTCTGCCACAACCACGGCCTGCTGCAAATCTCCAACCGCCCGCAGTGGTGGACCGTGCGAGGCGGTGCCAAACACTATGTTGAAAAGATCGCTGCCAGCATCACCGACAAGCGGCTGAACACGCCAGTGCGCGCGATTGAGCGGATGGGGCAAGAACTGGCCGGTCAATCCAACAGACGTGTGCGGATATCGACCGACCACACGCAAGAGTATTTTGATGCCGTCATCATCGCCACCCACAGCGATGAAGCCCTGGCGTTGCTCAAAGCACCCACCCAGCTTGAGCGAACGCTGCTTGGCGCCATCAAATACCACCCCAACCGCGCGGTGCTGCACACCGACGCGTCCGTCTTGCCCACACGCAAGGCCGCCTGGGCCGCATGGAACTACGAGCGGGCGGTTGCGGACAAAAGCGAGTCAGATACCCCATCCGTCTGCCTGCATTACCTCATCAACCGCTTGCAGCCGCTGCCGTGGTCGCAGCCCGTGGTGGTGTCACTGAACCCCTTGCGCAACATCGCCGAGCAGTACGTGCTGGCAGAGTACGCCTATTCCCACCCCGTGTTCGACACGGCAGCGATCAAAGCCCAGCGCCAAATTCCCTGGCTGCAGGGCCAGCAGAGCACCTATTTCTGTGGGGCGTGGATGGGTTATGGCTTTCATGAAGACGGCCTGAAGGCGGGCCAGTTGGCCGCGACCCAACTGCTGAATCATCACGTCCAGGCAGCCCCATGAAGACAAACACCCAGGCACAAGCCTTGATTGGATTCGGGCAGGTGCGCCACACCCGCTTGCGCCCGGCACGCAACGCGTTTGTGTACGCAACCTACTTCTTGATGTTGCCGATGCGAAGTCTCAAGAGCATGAGCGCGCAGTCGGCAAAAGCGGGAGGATCATTGGCGATGAACCGATTTGCGCCCATCAGTTTCCATGACTGTGATCATGGCGATGCCCGCTCCCCCGCGCAAGGCGGCGCATTAGGCTGGCTGGACGACCTGCTGGCAGCGCAGGGCATCACGGACGCGACTGGCGAGGCCTGGCTGCACTGCTACCCGCGCGTGTGGGGCTACACCTTCAAGCCCGTCAGCTTCTGGTTTTGCCACCGCACACTCAGCGACCAAGGCGGCGCACTGCGTGTGATCGTGGTGGAAGTCAACAACACCTTTGGCGAGCGGCATTTTTATGTGCTGGACAGCGCAAAGTATGGGCAGGAGATATCAGCCAACAAGGCCTTTCATGTCTCACCATTTTGTGCCGTTGAAGGCAGCTACCGTTTTCGCTTCATGCGTATCGGGCAGGGCGCGGACTCGCACGCGCCGCACAGATCCGTCGCCCGCATTGACTACGACGATGCCGCAGGCCCACTGCTGCAGACCAGCGTGAGCGGCCTGCTTGAACCCATTACCCCAGCCGCCTTGCGAAGAGCCCTGTGGCGCTACCCTGCGATGACCTTCGCAGTGGTCTTTCATATCCATCTACAAGCAGCGATTCTTTGGTTCAAGCGCGTCAAGTTCTGGCGCAAACCGGCACCACCGGAGTCGCTCGTCACACGTTCTTTGTGACGCTTCACAACCCATTCATTTCAATCTCGAACCTATGAACACCGCCACCGCCACACCGCTTGCGCTACCGCAAGACGCACCATATTCCGCCCGCGCCGGCATGAAGCTGCTGCAACGTCTGCGCCACGGCTCCCTCACCCTGCAACTGCCCGATGGCAGCGTGCGCCGCTTTGGCGAACACCCTCACGACCACGCGAATGACGGCCAGGCCGGCCCGGTGGCGAGCATGCGGTTGCACAACTGGAACGTGTTTGCAGCCGCTTTGAAGTCAGGTGACATCGGCTTTGCCGAGAGCTTCATCGCAGGCGACTGGGACACCTCGAATTTGAGCGAACTGCTCAAGCTATTCGGCATGAATCGCCGCGAGGTCGATGAAGTCATTTACGGCACCTGGAGCGGCCGTTTGCTGTACCGCATCAAGCACCTGCTCAAACACAATTCAAAAGCCAACAGCCGCAAGAACATTCATGCGCACTACGACTTGGGTAACGCGTTTTATACGCAGTGGCTCGATGCGTCGATGAACTACTCCAGCGCGTGGTTTGAAGGGGACTTGACGGCCCCACTGACTCAAGCTCAAAACGCCAAAGTGAAGCGCGCGTTAACCGCCGCCAAGGTTTGCGCAGGCAGCCGTGTTTTGGAAATTGGTTGTGGCTGGGGTGCGCTGGCCGAGGCGGCCACCGTCGAGTTCAAGGCCAGCGTGGTGGGTGTGACGTTGAGCACCGCGCAACTGGCATACGCCACCACGCGGCTGGACGAATTGGGCATCGCCACTGGCCCCGGAAAAACGGCCGACCTGCGCCTGCAAGACTACCGCGACATTGCCGACGCGCCATTCGATGCAATCTGCTCGGTCGAAATGGTCGAGGCGGTAGGCCGCGCCTATTGGCCCACCTATTTCCAGGCGGTGAGTCGGCTGTTGAAACCGGGTGGCCACGCCTGCATCCAAACCATCGTCATCAAAGACGAACTGTTCGAGCGCTACCAGCAATCGACTGACTTCATCCAGCAGTACATCTTCCCCGGTGGTTGCCTGCCCTGCCCTGCGGAATTTCGCAATCAGGCTGAAAAAGCAGGTCTACGCGTTCAGGAAGCGTTCGCGTTTGGCCCTGACTATGCCGAGACTTTGAGGCGCTGGCGTAAGACTTTTCTCGAGCGCCGCGCGCAAATCACGACCTTGGGGTTTGATAAGCGCTTCATGCGGATTTGGGAGTTTTACCTGTGTTACTGTGAAGCGGCATTTGACACCGGCGACATCAATCTGATGCAGTACACGCTGGTCAAGCCATGAAGTTCCTGCGCGCTATCACTCTGCGCAGCGCGCTGTGCGCATTTGGCTATTTGAAACAACTGCCAAACCTTGGATTCGCAAACACTTCGTGGCAAAGTTGACACCGTGAACTCAAACCCTGGCAATTCAATCTCCAGCGCCATGGCGTTCGGCGCTCACCAGGGCGTTCGCTATGGTTTTCTGGGATTTCCCCTGGCGTTCTGCGCACTGCCCCTGTATGTTTTGCTGCCCAATCTTTATGCTCGGCAATACGGTGTGCCGCTGCTGACACTGGGCGCAATCTTGCTCGGCTCCCGCCTGCTGGATGCCTTTATCGACCCGTACATTGGGCGCTGGTGTGACCGGCTTTACGCCCAATCAATCCGCGCAGTGTTGACGTTTGGTGCGGTAGCCACCGTGGTTCTCGGTGCTGGGTTTTCACTGCTTTTTTTTCCAGTGACACGCGATCAAAACAGCTTGATCATCGTCACCACCTTGCTGCTTGTTGCTACCTATGCCGCCTACAGCGCACTGTCGGTGATGCACCAGTCGTGGGGAGCCAAGCTGGGGGGCGATGAGAGTCAACGCAGCCGAATTGTTGCGTGGCGCGAGGGCATGGGCCTGCTGGGTGTGGTGCTGGCATCCGTCACGCCGACACTGCTCGGTTTGCCAGCGATGGTGGGACTGTTTTTGGCAAGTCTGGCGATGGGCTGGTGGGCGTGGTCTCGGGCTGTACGCCCTGATCCGCTGAAGAATGTCGCAAGCCCCGATAACAGCACGCGCGGACTTTGGCACCCCTGGCTCAATCCAGCTTTTCGCCGCTTGATGGCGGTATTCTTGCTCAATGGCATTGCCAGCGCCGTACCTGCAACACTGATTTTGTTTTTTGTCCAGGATCGCCTGCAAGCACCTGAATCCACGCAACCACTTTTTCTGGGCAGCTTTTTTGTATTTGGTGCTCTCTCCATGCCGCTGTGGCTGCGCATGGTGAAGCGCTTCGGGTTGGCGCGCAGCTGGCTATGCGGCATGGTGTTGTCGATCGGTGTATTTATGTGGGCAACGCAGCTCGGCGCGGGTGACACGATGGCGTTTGCAGTGGTGTGCGCGCTCTCAGGCCTCGCGTTGGGCAGCGATCTGGCTCTGCCCAGCGCTCTGTTGGCAGGTGTCATTGTCGAAAGTGGTGACCGGGGCCGGGCCGAGGGCACTTACTTTGGCTGGTGGAACTTTGCCACCAAGCTCAATTTGGCCTTGGCTGCGGGCCTGGCCTTGCCGCTGCTTTCGATTTTTGGCTACACACCAGGGGCGCGGGATGAGCAGGCGCTGCAAACACTGACCGTCGCCTATTGCCTATTGCCCTGCGCGCTCAAGGCGCTGGCGGCTATCGTTCTGTATTTCTTCATGATCCGTCAAACATGTCGTTGAATCTACCTTTGAAAGACTGGACAGGACGCACCGTATGGCTGGTGGGCGCGTCATCCGGCATTGGTCGGGCGGTGGCCGCAGCATTGCACGCGAGCGGTGCGCGGGTGGTCGTGTCAGCGCGCAAGGCAGACGCGCTCAACGCCTTTGTTGCCGAGCATCCCGGCGCGCTGGCGTTGCCGATTGATGTCACCAATTTGCCCGCAGTCAAGGCTGCCACGCAACAGATTTTGGCCCAAGGCAATCTCGACTGCATGGTCTATTGCGCAGGTCACTATCGGGAGATGACGGCCACCGCGTTCGATTTGACCGACATGCTGCGCCATTGCCAAATCAACTACGAAGGCGCGCTGCATTTGCTCGATGCGGTGCTGCCGCACTTTCTGGCGCGATCAACTTCAGGCAGCGCTGGAAACCAAAAGGGTCAGTTCAACGGCCACATCAGCCTGATTAGCAGCGTCGCAGGCTACCGGGGCCTGCCCAAGAGCCTGGCTTATGGCCCGACGAAAGCGGCGTTGATCAACCTGGCTGAAACGCTGTACCTGGACTTGAACGAGCGCGGCATTGGCGTGTCGCTGATCAACCCCGGTTTTGTCGATACACCACTGACCCAGCAAAACAAATTCACCATGCCGGCCCTCATCAGCACTGAAGAGGCGGCGCAGGAGATTCTGCGGGGTTGGGAAAAAGGGGGGTTTGAAATTCACTTCCCAAAACGCTTCACTTACGTCATGAAGCTGCTGCAAATGCTGCCTTACCGGGCCTCATTCGCCGCGATGCGCCGACTAACGTAGGCTTGAATCACATCGGTCTGGCCAGCGACCTCATCAAGGTTGCTGCATCTCGGGCCAGTTGCGTGACCCGAGCCCAATCTCCCTGATTCATCGCGTCAACCGGCACCAACCACGAGCCTCCAACGCACAACACGTTGGGCAAGGACAGTAGTTGCGGTGCGTTTTCAAGGGTTACACCGCCGGTCGGGCAAAACGACACCTCGCCAAACGGCCCACCCCAGGCTTTGAGCATCGCTAACCCGCCCGCTTGCATGGCCGGAAAAAACTTCAGCTCGGTCAACCCGTCTTCTTGCGCCATCATGATTTCGCTGCCCGTAGCCACGCCGGGCAACAACGGCAAGCCCAGCTCACGGCAAGCCCGGCCCACTGATGGCGTGTAGCCGGGGCTTACTGCGAACTGAGCCCCCGCCATCGCGGCAGCCTGCGCGTCGGCAGCGCTGCGCACGGTGCCTGCGCCGACGACGGCCTCGGGCACCTCGCGTGCGATAGCCTCCATGCACGCCAGCGCTTGCGGGGTACGCAAAGTCACTTCCAGCATGCGAATCCCACCCGCCAGCAGCGCACGGGCCATCGGTACGGCGTGGGCGACATCATGCAACACGATGACGGGGATCACAGGCGCATCCCGCATCACGTCGCGTGCGGTGAGTTTGGCGCTGGCTTTTCGCCCATCCGTTTGCGTTAAAACCATGTACACGCTCCTTCTTCGGCCGTCAGCGCATGGCGGCGCATGCCGCCGAACAACTCCCGGCCCATACCCACGCTATTGGCCTCAACCAAAGCAACTGGAATCGTCGCGAAGGGACGCGCCACCCATTCAGACTCGGTAACCAAAACCTGCAGTGTGCCTGCGACGGCATCAAGCCGAATCACATCGCCGTCCATCACCTTAGCCAGCGGCCCGCCGGCTTTGGCTTCGGGAGAGACATGGATGGCCGCAGGCACCTTGCCAGAGGCACCGCTCATTCGACCATCCGTTACCAACGCCACGCGGTAGCCTTTGCCTTGCAGCACGGCCAGTGGCGGAGTCAACTTGTGCAGTTCCGGCATGCCGTTGGCTTGCGGGCCCTGCCAGCGCACGACGCAGATCACATCGCGATCCAATTCACCGGCTTTGAAGGCGGCATGCAGGGCATCTTGCGAATCAAACACCCGCGCTGGCGCTTCGATGATGTGACGGTCATCCGGCACGGCAGACACCTTGATCACGCTGCGACCCAAGTTGCCTTTGAGCAGCATCAAGCCGCCCGAGGCACTGAATGGCTTGGAAGCGGGGCGGACTATGGAATCGTCTTTCGACATACCCGCATCAACCCATTGAATAGTCGAACCAGTTGTCTGCGGAACTCCTGTGTACTCGCGCACGCCGCCGGGGCGAACGGTCAGCACATCGTCATGCATGAAGCCCGCATCCAACAGCTCGCGGATTACAAACCCCGGCCCGCCTGCGGCTTGAAACTGGTTCACATCCGCACGTCCATTCGGGTACACATGGCTGAGCGTGGGAACCACATGGGACAACGCGGCGAAGTCATCCCAATCGATCAGAATGCCCGCTGCGCGCGCCACTGCAACCCAATGAATCAAGTGGTTGGTAGAGCCGCCCGTCGCCAGCAAAGCCACCATGGCGTTGACGATGCATTTTTCATCCACCAATTGGCCGATGGGCACGAAGCGGTTGGATTTGGTGATCTGCAAAACGGTGCGTACTGCCTCTCGCGTCAGCTCCTCGCGCAGGGCCGCTCCTGGGTTGACAAAGGCCGTCCCCGGAACATGCAAGCCCATCGCTTCGAGCAGCATCTGATTGCTGTTGGCGGTGCCGTAAAACGTGCAGGTGCCCATGCCGTGGTACGCCTTGGACTCGGCTTGAAGCAGCTCACTGCGGCCCACCAGGCCCTGCGCGGCCAACTCGCGCACCTGGCCTTTCTCGCTGTTGGACAACCCGGAGGTCATGGGGCCGGCAGGCACAAACACGGTGGGCAAATGACCAAAATGCAGCGCGCCAATCAGCAGGCCTGGCACGATTTTGTCGCACACGCCCAGCATCAATGCCGCGTCGTACATGTCATGACTCAGAGACACCGCCGTCGCCATGGCGATCACATCGCGGCTGAACAGGCTCAGCTCCATGCCGGGTGTGCCTTGCGTCACGCCATCACACATTGCAGGCACACCCCCTGCAACCTGTGCGGTGGCACCGTGGCGATGCGCTTCGTTCTTGATGATGTCGGGATAATGTTGCAACGGCGCGTGGGCCGACAGCATGTCGTTGTAGGCGTTGACGATGCCAATGTTGGGCGAACGGTGCGCGATGATTTTGAGCTTGTCATGGGCAGGCATCGCGGCGACAGCATGCGCCACATTGGCACAACCCATGCGCTCGGTACCCGGTGCGCGCCCGCAAGCATGGTTGACCTGTGCCAGATACGCGCTTCGCGTCACTCGGCTTTTTTCCTGAATCAGGGACGTGACTGCATCAATATGGGGGTTAAGTTTCATAGAATTAGGTAACTAAATTACACCGATGATGGTACTCCTTCACCATCAATTTGTGGGCGTTTTGAATTACCAACGAGTTACCAATGCATGAGTTTCCAGCACCAGTTCGTGATCCGGCTCCGATGTTGGAGCGAACGCGCCAAGAGTGGGGCGGCCAATCCGACTTGTGGGTATTTGCCTACGCTTCGCTGATATGGCGGCCAGACTTTGACATCGTTGAAAAGCGCCCGGCCCGCGTGCATGGTTGGCATCGCGCACTGAAAATGTGGAGCCGCGTCAACCGGGGAACACCTGCTTGCCCGGGCCTGGTATTTGCCCTGCTGTCAGGGGGCTGCTGCCATGGCATGGTGCTCAAGGTGGCGCAGCGCGATGCAGATGAGGTGCTGGAGAAGCTCTGGCTGCGTGAAATGGTGACGGGTGTGTATGACCCCCGGTGGCTGCAGTGCGCAACCTCGCAAGGCACCGTGAAGGCGCTGACATTTACGCTGTCGCGCAAAAGCCCCAACTTCTGCGGCGATCTCAGCCCAGCGCAGTTCCAGCAAATTTTCCAGCACGCAAGCGGTCGATACGGAACGACCTACGACTATGCCCAGCAAACCTTTGACAGCCTGATGGCCAGGGGAATCCACGACCATGCGCTGCGTCAGATTTTGACTTACGCGCCATAAAACCCGGATCGTTTAACCCCTGATCGTTCGCAGCGCAAATCCTGACGACATCTGTGCGCCGTTCACCTCATTAACCGGGCGACCTGCGCAAGATCAGCCAGGGTATCAATGTCAGACACAACGCCGACATCGTCTACAGGAATTTCAACGGCATCAAACAGCTTGAAAACTGATGATGCGCCGGTGTCACCCGTCAGGCTCAACAGCGCGTCGCGACATCGGGGTGAAAACCCAACCGGATGACCCCGTTGCCCGTGGTAAGTGGGAATCACAACATCGTGTGCGCCAAGTGCTGCGGCAAGCGTGCGCAAAGTGCTGGCTTGGATGAGCGGCAAGTCGCCCAGCACGATCAGCCAGCCGTTAGCCTGCGATGTTGCAAGCACCGCCGCCGCAATTGAATCGCCCATTCCAGGATGTCCGGCATCTTCAAGGTGCCAAGGCAAGCCGCTGGTCCACACCGCATCCATCGTATGCTGCAAAACGGTCTTGTCGCCAAGCGGCGCCTGTAGCTTGTGGGTGGTACCGCCAGACGTTAAAAAGCGCTCGCCTCGCCCGGAGGCAAGAACGAGCGCTGTTGGCAAACTGCTGGTCAATGCGACCGTCAGTGTGGCGGAGAACGACTTAAGCCGACTTGATTGCGTCAGCCGTCATCGGCAGCCTGCGCACACGCTTGCCAGTGAGCTTAGCCAAAGCATTGGCAATGGCGGGCCCCATCAAGGCGGTTGCGGGCTCGCCAATGCCACCAGGCTTCTCGGTGCTGTTGACCAGAATAATGTCGATGGCGGGTGACTCATTCATGCGGGGCAGCAGAAAGTTGTGGAAATTGGTCTGCTGAACACGACCTTTCTCCAGGGTAATTTCCTGCATGATGGAAGAGCCCATGCCAAACACCACGCTGGACTGGATTTGCGCCTCCACCGTATCCGGGTTGACCATGCGCCCCATGTCTGCCGCCACCGTGACGCGATGGACTTTGATCGCACCATTTTCCAGGCTGATTTCGGCCACGTTCGCCATGTAGGAGTCATACCCGTCCATCACAGCGATGCCAAGCGCGCGACCCGCTGGCAAGGGCTTGCCCCAACCGGCTTTCTCGGCCGCGAGCTTGAGAACGTTGGCGTGACGTGGCTTGTTCTTCAACAGGGCCATGCGGTACTGGTAGGGGTCTTTGCCAGCAGCAGCGGCCAACTCATCCATAAAGCTCTCATTGGCGAAAGCATTCATGTTGTGGCTCACTGCACGCCAGTAACCGGCGCGCATGCCGGTATCATGAATGACCAAGTCATGCTGGGAGTTGGGAATGTCATAGGCAGCCTCTGCCGCTTCGACCATAAAGATGTCCATCGTGTCTTTGGGCAATCCAAAGGCACGCTGCGTGACTGACTGCGAGCCCACCCTGAAGTGCATCGCCACCGGCATGCCCTGTGCATCCAGCCCGGCCTGCAACTGGTTGACACCCATGGGGCGGTAGAAGTCATGGGTGGTGTCATCTTCACGCGACCACACCAACTTGACTGGCTTGCCCACGGCTCTGGAAATTTCCGCCGCTTGCACAATGAAATCAAGCTCAATGCGTCGGCCA
>JANOTE010000570.1:0-9617 GCA_031416195.1 Rhodoferax sp. | reverse complement strand
GACGCGTTTATGGATCTGGGTGATGTCTCTCGCATCGCCAGCGGCATCCGCTACCTCCTCACGCTGGACAGTGACACTGAACTGCCGCCGGGAAGGCTGCGCGAGCTGGTGGGTGTGGCCGCGCATCCGCAGAATCAGCCCCGCCTGAGTCCACAAGTGGACAACCAAAATTGCCGCGTTGTGAGCGGCTATGGCATCTTGCAGCCACGGGTGGTAACGCCCTTGCCCGCCGCCAAGGATGTCACGCTGTTCCACTGGCTGTTTGCCGGGCAGTGCGGTATCGACCCGTACAGCGCCGCCACGTCCGAGGTCTACCAGGATGTGTTCGCCGAAGGCACATTCACTGGCAAGGGCCTGCTCAATGTGCAGGCGGTGCATGCGGTGCTGTCAGGACGGCTGCCGCAGGAGCAGGTGCTGAGCCACGATCTGCTGGAAGGCTCGATGGCGCGCTGCGCCACAGTGACTGATGTCACGGTGATTGAAGATGCGCCGTTCCATGCGGATGTTGCGGCCTCCAGAATGCACCGCTGGACGCGTGGCGACTGGCAACTGCTGCCGTTTCTTTTTAAACCTGGCAAGTACGGCATTCGCTTGATCAACCAGTGGAAAATGTTTGACAACCTGCGCCGCTCGCTGGTGGCACCCATGTCGTTGGCGTTGCTGCTGCTGGCATTGAGTGGCAGCATCATGTCGCCATGGGTCGCCCTGGCCTTGGTGCTGACTGCGTTTTCCGCCGGCCCGCTGATGGGTGCGGTGGCGGGCTTTTCGCCCAGCCGCGATGACTTGGCCCAGCTTCATTTCTACCGCCAGGCAAGCGTCGACCTGGCGCGTTCGATCTGGGGCGCGCTGTGGCTGTTGGCGCAGTTGCAGCAGCAGGCGCTGATGGCGCTGGATGCAATAGTGCGTGCGGTGTATCGGCTTCTATTCAGCAGGCAGCACCTGTTGCAATGGACGACAGCCGCCACCGCGCAGGCGCAGGCGCTGTCAGGACTTGGTGCGCTGCTGCGCCTGCACTGGAAGCAGCCGCTGATTTCAGCAGTGCTGCTGGCATCGTTGCTGGTTTTGGGCACGCCGTCGCCAGCACTTGCAATTGCGCTGTGCCTGCTGTGGGCCGGCACGCCGATATGGATCTGGTGGGTGAGCCGAACCCGCCCCTTGCCTGAAGAGGCCAGCCTGCCGGTCAAAGACCGGGTCTATCTTGAGGATAACGCGCGCGACAGTTGGCGGCTTTTTGAACGCTGTGTGGGTGCCGATGACAACTTTCTGCCGCCCGACAACCTTCAAGTAGCGCCGCACGATATGGTGGCGCACCGCACCTCGCCGACCAACATTGGGCTGTATTTGCTGTCTGTGGCCAGCGCACGCAGGTTTGGCTGGATCGAAACCCGGGAGATGATCACCCGGCTGCAGGCCACGTTGGCGACGCTTGCAAAAATGCAACGCCACCGCGGCCATCTGCTGAACTGGTACGACACCGTTACCCTGGCACCGCTGCTGCCGATGTATGTGTCCACCGTGGACAGTGGCAACTTGAGCGGGCACCTGCTGGCGGTTGCCCAGGCCTGCCTGGAGCGCCTGGAGGCCGAGTCTGATGCAGGTCGCCCGCTGCCCCAGGTGGAAGAGGCCAATCAGTGCTTGCGGGCCTTGGCGGTTGAATGCGAACGGCTCGCCTGGGCACCCGACTTCGATCTTCTGTATCACCGAAAACGCCATCTGTTCCACATCGGTTACCGGGTGGCCGAGCAGCAGCTTGACGCATCGTTCTACGACTTGCTGGCCTCTGAGTCGCGCCTGACCAGCCTGCTGGCGATTGCCAAAGGTGAGGTGCCGGTGCGGCATTGGGCCTCGCTCGGGCGGCCGTTCTACGCTGCGGGCACGGACGTGGGGCTGCGCTCCTGGTCGGGATCGATGTTTGAGTACTTGATGCCGACGCTGATCCTGAGCGAACCGCACGGCAGTGTGCTGCACGGCGCATGCCATGCAGCCGTGGTTGAGCAAATCGCGTTCGCCCAGCATGAAGGCGTGCCGTGGGGCATTTCAGAATCAGCCTACGCCGGCAGCGACCACACGCTGGCTTACCAGTACGCGCCACAGGGGGTGCCCCGCCTGGCGCTGCGCCGCACGCCGACCGACGAGCTGGTGATTGCCCCCTATGCCACCGCCCTGGCCGCACAGCTTGCTGCACACACCGCCTGCAGCAATTTCGTGGCGCTGGAGGCGTTGGGGGCCAGGGGGGAATACGGATTCATCGAAGCGCTGGATTATTCGCCGTCACGTCAGACAGGCCAGACGGGCCAAACAAACCAAATGGGCCAGGCTGACTCGATCCCGTTCACGCCGGTAAAAACCTTCATGGCGCATCACCAGGGCATGAGCATTGTGGCGATTGCCAATGTGCTGTTTGACGGGGTGGCGCAGCGCTGGGGCATGGCCAATGCCCATATTCAAGCGGTTGCCTCGCTGCTGCATGAACGCGCACCGCGCGAGCTGTCGATGCTGTATGCGCCGCTGGGCAACCCGCTGGCTGACTTGCGCCAGCGGCGCAGGCAGAATCAGTTGCGCGAAGTGCTGCCTGGTACCAGCGCGCTGGAACCCACCCACGTTCTGTCCAACGGGCGCTACAGCGTGACACTGCGCGCCAATGGTGCAGGCTGGAGCCGCTGGGGCCAGACCGGCATCACGCGCTGGCGGGATGATGCCTTGCGCGATGCCTATGGCAGCTTCTTCTATGTGCGGCGCAACGCCACCGAAGCACCTTCCTCCATCACTTACCATCCTGCGCCAGACCCCAAAGCGCAGTACAGCAGCAGCTTTCATGCAGACCGGGTGTGCCTGGGTGCGCAGTGGCCCGAACTGCACACCCATATCACGGTATGGGTGAGCCCCGAGGACGACATTGAGTTTCGGCAAGTGGAACTGCGCAACCTGAGTGACCGTGTGGTTGAGATTGAGCTGATCTCAGCCTTTGAGGTCACGCTGTCAAGCGCGCAGGCCGACGAGGCCCATCCGGCCTTCACCAACCTGTTTGTCCGCGCCGAATGGAACGGCACGCAGCAGGCTCTGGTGTTTGAGCGCAAACCGCGCTTGCCGCACGAGAAAAGTAATTTCGCCGCGCATTTTCTGGCGGACACCCAAGCGGATGTGATTGGCTTGCAGGTTCAGGCGGACCGCCAGCGCTGGCTTGGCCGCAATCACACACCAGCAACGCCGCGTGCGTCGCTCGATCCGCTGCCGATTTTCACGCCGAGGCAGGATGCAGAAACCGCTGGCGCGCCGATAGCATTGAACACCGGGCTGGATCCGATGTGCGCGCTGGCGGTGCGGGTTCGCATCAATCCAAACGCCAAGGCGCAGTTGACGTTTGCAACCGCCGCATCTGATCATGCTGCCACCTTGCAGGCGGTGATCGATAAATACCAGCAGCCCAGCCATGTGCAGCGTGCGTCGCTGATGTCGGCAACGTTGACGGGCATCCGGCTGCATGTTCTGCGCATCAGCGCCGATAACTTCACTGCTATCCAGACGTTGACATCGGCGCTGGTGTTCAGCCTTGCAAAATCAAAACTGCAAGCTCAGGACCAATCAACAGCCTTGGACAATGCAACGGCCAGATTGACCTCGTCGCAGGAAATCTGCGACCGCAGGCTGCTGTGGCGTTTCGGAATTTCGGGTGATCGTCCGATGATTCTCGTCACCGTGGGAGCCACCCGGGGGCTTGGGTTGTTGCGCTCGCTGGCGCAGGGTTTGCGCCTGTGGTCATGGGGCGGCGTTGCCTGCGACCTGGTGGTGGTCAACACCGAGCCGATGTCTTATTTGATGGAAGTGCATCGCGACATTGCGGTTTTACGGGATCGCCATTTGGCCGAAACCACGTCTGAAGCGGGGCCAGTCAACCCCAGCACCACCGCCTTTCACCTGTTGCGCGCGGATGAACTTGGCGCGGGTGAGTTCAGCACCTTGACGGCCTTGGCGCGCATGCACCTCAACGCCGATGGCAGGCCGTTGGTTCATCACGTGCAAGAGTGGTGTGCCGCTCATGAGCAGGCCTATGAGCGGCGCCATGCCACCTCAACTGCGGTTGTGGCCGTGACACCACGCAACCATCAGGAGCCCCCTGCCCCTGCTGGCGCATTCAATACCGAGTCCGGCGAATTTCATTTCGAGGTCAGCCGGAATTTGCGGCCCATACGCCCCTGGATCAATGTGCTAGCCAACCCTGGCTTTGGTACACAGATCGGGGAATCGGGCGCTGGTTACACCTGGGCATTGAACAGCCGCCTGAACCAGGTCACGGCGTGGTCGAACGACCCGGTGGCAGACCCGCCGTCCGAATGGCTGTTGATTCAGGATCGCGACACGATGCAGGTGTGGAGCTTGACCCCCAGCGCGTGGGGCGCCGCATCAGCAACCTACACCGTAACGCACGGCCAGGGCACAAGCCATATCAGCCATCGCCGCCGCGATCTGTCGGCCACGGTAGGCTGGTGCGTGGATCCGCAAACCTCGGTCAAACAGGTGCAGGTCATCCTGGTCAACCATGGGCAGAACAGGATGCGTCTGCGCTTGGTCGGCATGGTGGAATGGATCATGGGTGCCAACCGTGCTGAACGCATGACCCTGGACACCGTGCTTTACCGCCAGCGGCTTGCCGAGGAAAAATTGACGGCCTTGCTGTGTACGCAAAACGAGCACGCAGGCGGTTTTGGTTCCGGCACCGCGTTTTTCAGCCTGTGCGGCTCCGCTGAGGAAACCGAAGATTGGAGTTGTGATCGGCGCGAGTGGCTCGATGCCAGAGGGATGCTGGTTCTGCCAGACCACTTGGGTCGCCAGCAAGGGCGCGGACTGGATCCTTGCGCCGCGCTGTCGACGCGGTTTACGCTGCATGCCGGGCAAACTGCACAGCGCGTTTTCCTGCTCGGATTTGCGGCCACACCGGATGCCGCGCGTGCCCTGGCTGCGCAGGCGGCGATGGTTCCGGCACAACAACGGCTCGATCAAGTGCAAGCCCATTGGGATGCGCTGCTGGGTGCCACGGTGGTCAAGACGCCCGACCCGCTGTTTGACGTGTTGACCAACCGATGGTTTCTCTACCAAACAGTGGCCTGCCGACTCTGGGCCAAGGCTGGTTTTTACCAAGCCGGGGGAGCGACCGGTTTTCGCGACCAGTTGCAAGATGCCATGGCGCTGGCCTGGGCAGCACCGCAAACCCTGCGAGCGCAAATTCTGGTGTGTGCCTCGCGCCAGTTTGTAGAAGGCGATGTGCAGCATTGGTGGCATGCCCCCGGTGGCGCGGGCGTGCGAACCCATTTCTCGGACGACCTGCTCTGGCTGCCGTTTGCAGCCGCCCACTATCTTCACGCAACCGGCGATGCCGCGCTGCTGGACGAAGCCGTCGCCTTTATTGAGGGCGCTGCGATTCCTGAAGGCGCGGAGGATGCCTACTATGCGCCGCAGATCAGCAGCCAAAGCGCGTCCGTGTACGAACATGCTGCACGCACGATTGACCGCAGCTTGAAAGTCGGCGCGCACGGCTTGCCCTTGATGGGTAGCGGCGACTGGAATGATGGGATGAACCGCGTCGGCGCGCAGGGGCGTGGCGAGTCGGTCTGGCTCGCGTGGTTCCTTTGCAGCATCGTGGCAGACTTTGCACCGGTTGCCCGCAACCGTGGCGACGTGGCGCGGGCGCAGCGATGGGAGGAAGCTGCCCGCGGATGGAAGCTCGCCTTGCTCGGCCAGGCTTGGGACGGACAGTGGTTCAAGCGGGCGTTTTTTGACGATGGTCAACCTTTGGGTTCACACGTCAACCCGGAAGGCCAAATTGACCTGATCGCGCAAGCCTGGGCAGTTTTGTCCAAAGTGGCACCGCTGCCCTTGCAACGCATGGCTTTAACCGCCGTGGAGGAGCACTTGGCCGACCCTCAGGCAGGCCTGATCAAGCTGCTGGCACCGCCACTGGTTCACGCCGTACCCAGCGCAGGCTACATCCAGGCCTACCCGCCGGGCGTGCGCGAAAACGGGGGCCAGTATTCCCATGCGGGCGTTTGGGCGGTGATGGCGCAGGCGGAATTTGCACACAGTTCAGGCGGCTCGCGTGAGGCTTCGGACATCCCCTATCGAACCTTCACCTGGCTTAGCCCTGCGCACCGCTCAGCCCATCCAGGGTATGGTCCAGCCTACGGGCTGGAACCCTATGCCGTAGCGGGTGACATCTACAGCCAGCCGCCCTATGTAGGACGTGGCGGCTGGAGCTGGTACACCGGCGCTGCGGGTTGGATGCACCGCGCCGCGATCGAATCAATTTTCGGATTGCGGATGGATTCAAGGGAATTGAGTTTCGCGCCCTGCCTGCCTTCGACCTGGCCGCAGGCCGAGCTGACCCTGCGCCGCGATCATCAGTCCATGCACTTCATCTTCATTCGCGCAATGCCCGCCGCTGCACTGGCAGCCACTGCGCCGCAACATGCCGTGTTGCTGCGCCTCAAACAGACACTGGCCTGGCCCAAACTCGATGCCAGCAGCTGCTTTGTTATTCCCCTGCTGGAGGACCCTGCCTGAAGCACGATGGCGCGGTGCCGTCCTACACGCCTAGGTGCTTGGCGCTGATGGTGCAATTGACTCTTGGCTTTTACAGTCCAACCTATGGACTTAAACAAAGAAACCAAGGAAACCAAGGAAATCACCATGTCAGAGAAACCTTCAAACTCCAATGTCAAGCAATTGCCCGCCACCGAACAGACCCGCATGGTGCTCGACGAGGTCGCCATCAATGCGGCGCGCCGCAGCCTGGACGATGGTGCGGTGACGCCAAGCTACGGCCCTTGGCGCAAAGACATCATCAAATTGCTCAACGATTCACTGGCCACCGAGTTGGTTTGTGTGCTGCGCTATAAGCGGCATCACTACACAGCAAGCGGTTTGTCATCCCCGAAAATTGCTGAAGAATTCATGGTGCATGCGATCGAAGAGTCGGGCCACGCGGATCGGATTGCCCAGCGCATTGTGCAATTGGGCGGTGAGCCTGATTTCTCGCCAGACTCGCTGCTGCAACGCAGCCACGCAGCCTATGACCAGTCCACCGACCTCAAATCAATGATCAAGGCGAACTTGATTGCAGAGCGGGTCGCGATTGAAGCGTATAGCCAGATCATTGGTTTGATTGGCGACAAGGATTCGACAACACGGCGCCTGCTGGAAGACATCCTGAGCGATGAGCAGGAACACGCTGACGAACTTCGCGACTGGATGACTGAGTAGGCGTTCGCAGTGAGTCGGTCTGCGCAACCCGTGCGGCCTTGCAGGTTGCTGGCGAATCGCCGTGGACGTTTAGAACGTGTTACTGTAAATTATAAACGTACTACATTTGTGGTAAATTTTTGGTAAAAATTAACCCTGGAGTTAATTTTTATCTCTGAAACCACAAAAACCCTTAAAATATATATAATATAGGCTTATAGCTCTCGTATATATTGCACAACTAGCTATGCTTATAGTAGCAATAATAGAAACTTAACTGCGCCCGAGCATGAAACCTGCATCGACCGGGATCAACTGGCCCGTTACAACGGAGTCAGGCTCCATCAACCAATAGATGGCGCTTGCAATTTGCTCGGGTGAACATATTTTGCCCAGCAAGGCCGTTGCAGCGTACTGGTCTCTGACGCGCTCAAAGGCTTCATCGCCCAGGCCGTCACGCATCCAGCGGCCTTCGATCATCCCTGGCAAAACGGCGTTGACGCGGATCGCTGGCGCAAGCGAGCGTGCCAGCGACACCGTCAGCATGTTGAGTGCCGCTTTTGACAATACGTATGGCAGCGAACTGCCGCTGCCAGTCAGGCCCGCTATGGATGACACATTCACGATGGCGCTGCCTTGCGGCATATGCGCCTTGACTGCGCGCGCCATTTGAAATGGGCCAATGGTGTTGACGGCATAAATCCGTTCAAAGTCGTCCGTGGTTACCGCCTCCAGCTCGCCCATCGGAATGAACCGGGTGGTGCCTGCACTGTTGACCAGGGCATCCACATGGCCCCAGCGCGCGACCGCCTGGCGCACCAGTTCCCGGCAGTCGCTGTCGCGCGCTACATCGGCCTGGATGGCAAAAGCCTCCGCGCCTAGGTCGATGCACTCTTTGACCACCTGGGCGGCTGCATCTGCGCTGCGGCTGTAGTTGATAAGCACGTTGTAGCCGCGCGCGGCCAGCATACGTGCAGTTGCGGCACCGACGCCGGTTGAGCCGCCAGTGATGATTGCGATTCGTTTGTTCATGATTGCGTTTCTGTTTTCGTGGTGTAGGCTGGGTTTGCGGACTATGGGTTTGCGAACTCGGGTTTACGAACTCGGGTTTACGAACTAATTTTTTCGAAAGTAACGCCGCACCACATGCTCTGCAACACAGGCTGGTCTCTCGACGCCCTCGATCTCAAACGTAATGGTCCAGGTCATTTGAATACCGTCTTGAATGTCGTCCAGTTTGGACAGCAAGAAACGGCCCCGCACCTGGCTGCCAGCGCGCACCGGGTGGGTGAAGCGGACCTTGTTGAGCCCGTAATTGATGCCGACATCGCAAAACGGCAGGATGATGTCATCGTCGTAAAACTTGCCCAGCAAAGACAAGGTGAGAAAACCATGGGCGATGGTGCCGCCAAATGGTGATTCTTTGGCCGCGCGGGCGACATCCACGTGAATCCACTGGAAGTCACCGGTGGCCTGGGCAAACTGGTCAATGCGGTTCTGTGACACCAGCACCCATTCGGTGACGACAGCTTCTTTTCCGACCTGGTTGCGTAGTTTTTCCAGCGTGCTGATGTCTGCATTGAGTTCGACAGGCTGCATGGTTTATCCTTGTTTGCCGTGGGTGGGTTTGGCAGCCACAGAAATAGCCGCAGCCTGATCCCGCAAAGCGCGCTTGATCAGCTTGCCGTTGGCGTTGCGCAGCAGCGGCACCTCGGACAGCGTGAAGCTCTCCGGCACTTTGTAATCGGACAGGCGCGCGGCGCAAAACGCCTTCAAGGCATCATTGAGTGATTGTTCAGAGCCCGCATCTTCGCGCAACGTCACAAACGCATGCACCCGCTCGCCCAGCACCGGGCATGGCTTGGCAACCACCGCGCATTCGAGTACCGAGGGATGCGCGTAGAGCACGTTTTCTACCTCAATGGTGTAGATCTTGTAGCCACCCCGGTTGATCATGTCCTTCATGCGGTCTACCACTTTGACATAACCATCAGCGTCGATGCTGCCGATATCGCCGGAATGCCAGAACCCACCCGTGAAGCTGGCAGCGGTTGCGCCAGGGTTGCCCCAGTAGCCTTTGACCACCATGGGCCCCCGGATCCAGATTTCACCCAGATCGCCGGGTTTGACCTCGCGGCCCGCATCGTCAAACACCGCAATTTCGGCACAGGCCAGCGTGCGGCCCACGGTATCGCTGTGCGCAGCAGTATCGCCCTGCGGCATCAGGGTTGCGGGCGACGTGGTCTCGGTCGAGCCGTAGCAGTTCATCAGCGTCAGATGGGGCAGCTTGTGCGCCAGGCTGGCGATGGTGGCCACCGGCATCGGCGCGCCACCATAGGCACCCACGCGCCATGCGGCCAGGTCATGCTGATCAAACTCCGCCT
>JANOTE010000569.1:0-2095 GCA_031416195.1 Rhodoferax sp. | reverse complement strand
AACGGCTCTTTTCTGGCTTTTGACACTTCCACCGACGTGATGTCCATCGCGCTGACAGATAGCGAGCAGGTGTGGCAGCACACCGGGCCAGGCGGGGCCAAGGCATCGACCACGCTGATACCGGCGATTTTGGCGCTGCTGGTTGAAGCGGGTATGGCGCTGGGTGACTTGCAGGCGATTGCGTTTGGCCGGGGGCCGGGCTCCTTTACCGGGCTGCGAACGGCGTGTGCGGTGGCGCAGGGCATGGCCTTCGGAGCCAATGGCGGTGCGGGGATACCCGTTTTGCCCATTGATACGCTGATGGCAGTGGCCGAAGAGGCGCGGTTGCAACATGAATCCGGGCACATCACTGCCCTGCTCGATGCCCGCATGGACGAGATGTATGTGCAGCGGTATGCATGCAGCGAAGGTGTTCTCACAAAGCTGGGGGCTTGCGAATTGATTCGCCCTGAACACCTGTTGGCCGAGCCTGAAGCGCTTTACGCAGGCAATGTGTTTGAGGTGTACCGGGGCCGATTGCCAGATGGTTTGAACAGTGTGACTTGCCTTCCCACCGCCACCGCCATGCTGCGGTTGGCACCACGGTTGACTGCCTGCGGGCATTGCGTTCCGGCTGACCAGGCCCTGCCGCTGTACGTTCGCGATAAAGTGGCACAAACCACCGAAGAACGCGAACAGATCAAAGCGCTCAAACTGCAATCCGAACTGCAAACCATATCAAGCCCATGAGCGCCGTTTTCAAACCTGCCGATTTGCTTGAAGCCCGCTTGGTGCCAATGACGCACAACGCACTGACACAAGTGGCGAGCGTGGAGCAAAGCGCCTACAAATACCCATGGACGCGCGGCAACTTCAGCGATTCACTCAATTCTCGCTACCAGGCGCAGATGTTGTTGGGCGGCCAAGCCAAAGGCGAATCGCCCGCTGAACTGCTGGGCTACTTTGTCGCCATGAAAGGCGTGGACGAAACCCATTTGCTCAACATCACGGTTGCGCCCAGACACCAATTGCAAGGCTGGGGCCGGCTGATGCTGGACGCGCTGGCACTGTGGTCGCGCGGCGAAGGTGCGCAGTGGCTGTGGCTCGAGGTACGCGCCAGCAACGCCCATGCCAAGGCGCTTTACCTGCGCTACGGCTTTCGTGAAGTGGGGCTGCGCAAGGGCTATTACCCGGAAGGCGGCACCAGTCTGCTCGGCACATCGGCCAGAGAAGATGCGGTGGTGATGAGCCTGGCACTCAGTTCGGCATACGGCGGATCCGCCGCATGATGCTGATGGACAAACGTCAGCGCGCGATGCTCAAGGAAATGGGTGTGCGAGTCTGGCAGCCGCTGCCTGAAGTCGCTGTTCCGATGTCGCCAGCAATACCCGTGACGTCGACAAGCCCCGCCAACAAACCAGAAAACGCTATTAATTCAGGAGCTACTAACGCCCGTATTCATTCGGCTGAAGCCCCTTTTAATAGTCAAAAACAGCCTGTACAAGCCGCTTCAGCCGCCGCGCAAGCCGAAAACAACGCGAGCAGTCCCGCCTGGCGCGTGGGCGCGGCGCAAACGCTGTACGCGGGTACTGCCGTTCAAACCGCAAGGCACTGGCTGGTGCTGCTTGAAGCGCCCGCCAGCGCCCTGCAAGACAGCTTCAACCCGCTGGATGGCGATGCAGGCAAGCTGCTGGACAACATGCTGCGCGCCGCGCGCCTTCAAACCGCCAGTACCGTGCTGTTGGCGCCACTGGTCAGGAGCGGGGCGATCGGCGCAGGCGGCGATTTGCCAGGCGCCCTGGCAGAGTTGCTGGCCAGCACCAAAGCCGATGTGGTGCTGGTGATGGGCCGCCTGGTCGCCCAGGCACTGCTGCAATCAACCGAACCATTGGCCAAGCTACGCGGCCAGATTCACGCGGTACAGGGCAAGTCAGTCGTCATCACCATTGACCCAACCTACCTGTTGCGCAACCCGCTGGACAAAGCCAAAGCCTGGGACGATTTGTGCCTGGCGATTGGCGCAGCCGCACCGTCATGATGAAACTTTGCGGCTGCCGGGTATCAACACGGTAGAAATCGCCACCGCCATCAGCGCCACCGCTGCCCAGTCTTGCCA
>JANOTE010000568.1:0-10332 GCA_031416195.1 Rhodoferax sp. | reverse complement strand
ACCGCACCGTTCAGTTTGGCAAAGCTGGCAAACGTCGCCACATTCAAACCCGCGACGACGGCAGAATCCACATCGCCCGGCCTGCCGCCACCGCCTTCAGCAAACAGCACGACCGGCAACTTTTGCGCCAGTGCGATGCCCAGCAGCCGATCCGTCTTTTGGTGGTTGCGCATGCCCTGCGTGCCCGCCAGCACGGTGAAGTCGTACGCCATGATTACGCAACGGGATTTTTCTGCACCAAACTTGTCGGCGTTGATACCGCCGATGCCGGTGACGATGCCATCAGCTGGGGTGTTGGCGATCAGGTCGACTAAGCCTCGGCGGCGGGTTTGCGCGGCGATGGCCAAGGCACCGTATTCGATGAACGAGCCAGGCTGGTTGGACTCATCGCACAGATCGGCGATGTTCTCGCGGGCGCTGCGCATGCCGGTGGCATGCCGTTTGACCATGGCCTCGGGGCGGTTGGCATCAAGTGTGAACGCATGGCGATCAACAACGCGTTGCAGATCGGGCCTGATCGCGGCAGTTGGAGGGCTCACACCTTCGTCCAATGCAGCGTTTGAAGCGCTTTTCCCTTCTGGCTGGCTTTGAATAGTCGTGAGCAGATGCGTTTGTAATAGCGACTCGCCTTCATTAACCAAATCGCCCACTGCAAAATTCAAGGCCGTCACCTGGCCATCTGATAGCGCGTGAACCTCATGCTCCATCTTCATCGCTTCGAGGACAACGAGCACGTCCCCTTGCTTAAATGTTGAACCAGGCTGCACCAGCCATTGGACAACGGTAGCTTGAAGTGGCGAGTGAATCGACGTGTTTTTCATGGCCTCATTTTGCGGCAATGAAACCATGAACCCTGTCTCTCACCATGCACCCCAGCGGCGTGGATGATGCTGGGCGAGCGAGTGGCGGGGTTTGAGTTGATTGCCTGAAAGTACTAGGTTGGAGACTGCACTATCGCCATCAGTTTGCCGAAAAACTGATGTATATCGTCATGAATTTCGTCAGCCGTCATAACGGCTGCTACGCGGTCTCGCAGCACCTCAACAGACGGATCGCTATTACGCAAAGTATGAAAAAGTGACGCATCGTTCTTGAAGAGAATCCGCTTGCCGTCTACTTCCTGAAAAATGTTGGCGGATACGTTTCGCCAAGTCTTGCCGACGGGCAGTGTTAGGTTTTCATCGGCAAAAAACTGGTCTACGGCTTTCAGCACAGGCTGTGCAAACAGATCGTCCTGCGGCATGTCCGGCGGCAGTTGCAAAACCTGAAGTGCCGCACGTCTCCACGCAGGAGCCACCAGCAGGTAGTTCTCAATATTCTTCCTGCGCCACTCCGCCAGTGAAGGAGTGGCTGCCTGTGGATGAAATGCCTCGTCGTCGCTGTCATAGTCAAACAGCATCAACCGTTTCACCTTGGGAACGATTTGCTTGAGCGCCTCAAAGTGCTCATCGGCAAGCTTCTTCATATCCTTCTTATTGCCACCACCCATGATTTTGAAGTTGATTTTGTCCATCACCGGCAACGCGCCGCACTGGGGAGCCCAAGCGCGCAGGATGCGCTCGTCAGTCTCACCTTCCACATAGACGATGTAGGGTGAGCCCATCAGTCGGCTGATTTCTTCGTTTGAAACCTCGGCCATGGCGCGCAGCAGTACAGGCGTCGATTCAATCCGCGTAGGAACTTGCTTATGCAAGGACAAAATCTGGTGGGGGTCCACGCCCCTCGCAAATTCCTCCGCGTGGGTGGCTATCAGGAATTGCACCCCCTTCTCAACTGATTTTTTTTTGAAGTAGTCCAATATCTCGCGTTGAAGATTGACATGCAAATGTGCGTCGGGCTCGTCTAACAAGATGGTCGTGGGCTGGTAACCGTACAAAAACGCTAGCAGTGTCATGGTTTGATGAAAACCGCTGCCTCCTGAGATCAAATCGTAGGTTTTACCGTTCTGCTTGTACTCCATTCCAATATGCACGTCTCTACCCGATTCGTACTGCGGTGGCTGCAGATCGACCGAAAACCAGCGCTTAACGACCTTGGCTAACTCCGTCCAGTCATCGGGTATCGCGTAATCTTTAGCTACTTTGCCGAATGCGTCCCGGGGTGGAGTGGGGCACACACGCAGCAGTAAATTGCGCAATACGCTACCCGGCTGCCCTTTGCCAACTCGCTGTCGGATAGGTCCTATGTCTGACCACTCCTCAATCGGCTCCAAACCGGAGAATGGTGGCACGTAGGTAATGCTTGGGAAGTTGCTAGAGTTCTCGCATTCACGAAAAGCCGCCCAGCCATCAATGGGGGTGGCATAGATGCTTTGTGGCGAGTGATAACGCAGTTCTACGCCAAACTTTCGCGACGCATTCGCTTTGTCACGCCACTCGACCGTGATGTCAATCAATATGAACTTTTGTTTTTTACTGCCGTTTACGGTAGGGTAAAAGCGGTCTGTTCTGTTTTTCCACAATAAATTGAACTCCGGTACAGGCAAAGCCGTGAAGTTGGGCAGCACGATTTGAATGCCGGTAGACCCACTGCGTTTGGTTCTGTGAAATTCATCCACACAAAACTGCCAGATTGCAAGAGCCTGTAAAACGGAACTTTTGCCGCTGTTGTTGCGACCCACCAGCAAGTCAAAGTCTGTGAAATCATAGGACTGCTCGCCAATGCTCTTGAAGTTGCGCAACGTTAATTTGTGAATCATCCGCTCAGCCTTTTTTCAGCGTTACAACCTTATTTTGTGCTGCTAGTTTGACAGGCTCAGTCCCAACGAAAAAAAACGAACGCTGCGACATCTGCTCGGTTGCGCGCAGGGTGGTGAGCAGGTCGTTGTCAATGTTGTCAAAAATGCGCGCCATGGTTTGATTTGAGTTTCACCCTGAAAGGCACATTGTGCCTTTGAGAAACTCAAATCGAGCTCCTTCAACCTACTTCAATTAATCCCGCCCCGCCTCCACAATCTTCTGCGCCAGCAGCGCCGGGTTGGTAAAGCAAACCTCATGGCTGCCCGTGCCTTCGACCAGGCGGAATAGGCCGAGTTTTTCTGACAGGCGCGGGTGCCAGGGCAGGCTGTGGGGTAGGGCGGTGTCTTGCTGAAAGTTGAGGTAAGACTTGCCTATTTGCAGCGCTGCCAGCTCGGTGTTCAGCTTGATTTTGTCGGTGAAGGTTTTGTAGGGCTGCGGGTTCAATTTGGCGTAGGCGGCCATGGCAGTGGCTTCGTCGGCATCGTTGATGAAGGCTTCGCGCCACACCGGGGGCGGTAGGGCCAGGTTGTGCGGGTCGGCGGCATTCATGCCGTCAAACATGCCGACGTAGTGCGGCGGCACCATGTCGTTCAGGCACTCGCCGTTCAGGGGCACAAAGGCATTCCAGTAGACCAGCCGGCGAATGCGCTCTGGCACTTGGTCGACCGCGCCTGAGATCACCATGCCGCCATATGAATGGCCCATCAGCCGCACGTTCTTCAAGTCTTTGGT
The DNA here is from genome assembly GCA_031416195.1 of Rhodoferax sp. Taxonomy (GTDB): domain Bacteria; phylum Pseudomonadota; class Gammaproteobacteria; order Burkholderiales; family Burkholderiaceae_C; genus JANYCG01. The sequence goes on along the minus strand of JANOTE010000568.1, from coordinate 6,862 downwards.
CACGAGGAAGTCGACCAGCGAATCGATGGCATCTTTCAAGCCACTGGTGGCGCGGTTGTCACCTGGGCGGTTGCCCGCAAGCGTCACGCAGTGCACTGTGTGCCCCATCTTGCGGATGTGCTCGGCCACGGGCTCCAGCTCGGCCCCGGTATGCCACGCGCCGTGAACGAGAACGTAGGTGTCAATCATGAAGTTGTCTCCTGAAAATGGAAGGGGACACTCATGTTATTTCAAGCGGATGGGGGCAAGTGCGTATCAAAGTGAGAATTTGAAATTGCTATTAATAGCATATCTGCTCATGCATATTATTCGAGAGCTAGAGGGCTAAACTATCAATAATTTGACAATTCTGAGTGAGTTTTTCATAAAAATTAACTTGGAGATTAATTTTTTGGTCAGAATGTGCAGGTGCACCGTATTTCAGTCACATCTGGATACCAATCCGCTATATGCTCAATGGCACTGTTGGATTGAGGTCGCCAAAGTCACCATGCCAAAACCGTTCAAACTGCTCGCCTCCTTGCTAATGGGCCTGAGCTGCGTCTTTCTGACGCTGCCATCGCTTGCGCAAACTTCCACGTCTACTGCAACCCCCAGCGCCCAGCAGATGATCGAGCAGCTCAAACCCTCCCGCACCCGCAGTCTGCGCAATTTGACGGTGGAGGCGGTGCCCGCAGCAGCGGGTGACAAGGCCCACAGCGCAGGCGACTCCAACGCAGCGGGCCAGCCTATGGCGTTGGCGGCGCAGGCTGATCCGACGTTGAATGCGCGGCCCGCGTTGACGCTGCTGATCCAGTTTGATTTTGACTCGGCCAAGGTTCGCCCGGTCAGCCAGCAGGCGTTGGCCAACCTTTCGCAGGCGTTGCAGTCGGCCGACTTGGCCAACTCCAAATTTGCTGTGGAAGGCCACACCGATGCCAAAGGCAGCGCGCTTCACAACCAGAGGCTCAGCGAGACGCGCGCGCTGGCCGTGCGCGATTTTTTGACGACGCAGGGCGTGTCGGCTGGCAGGCTGATCGCGGCGGGCAAGGGCTCCAGTGAGCTGGCCAACAGCGCCTTGCCCCTCGCGCCAGAGAACCGCCGGGTGCGCATTGTCAACCTGGATTGAAAGATCACTATGACGACACAAATTGCCTTCCTGCCTCGGCTGGCTCTGATGGTTCTGCTGATCCTGCTGGATTTGGCAGGCCTGGGTACCTCCACCGCTTTTGCGCAGAGCCAGACCGTGATGACCACGCGAGCAACCGAGCTGCGCGCTGACAAGTTGGGCTCGGCCACTACCGTGCAGCCGCTGGCCAGCGGTGCGGCATTGCGCGTGATCAGCGTCGAAGGTGCTTGGGTGCTGGTTGAAACGGGCGCACCGCCCTACGTTTCCGGCTGGGTGCGCGCCAGCGCAGTGAACTTGCAGACTACAGCGTCGTCGGTGGCAGGCCTGGCCAGTGGCCGCGAAGCCAGCGGCAACACCGCCGCGACACTGGGCGTGCGCAGCCTGCCTGCGCGGGTCAACCGCCATGCGCTGATCATCGGCATAAGCCGCTATGCCGATGCCGGCACGCCGCCGCTGCCCGGCGCGCGGGTGGACAAACAGTCCGCCACACAAATGGCGCAGGCGATGCAAGTGCCGCAGAGCAATATCCAGTATTTGCAGGACGATCAAGCCACCGCCGCCAGCATCCGCAAAGCCCTTCAAGACATGACTGCACGCGTGCAGGATGGTGACCGCGTCTTCATCCATTACTCGGGCCACGGCACCCGCTACAACGACCCGGCAGCCGGTGGCTGCGTGGAGGCGCTGTTGGCCTACGACGGTGCCAACATCACCAACCGCGAGATGGCGGACATGCTCAAAACCATCACCCACAAGACCGACAAGCTGTTTGTGATGTACGACGCCTGCCACTCCGGCGGCCTGGTGCAGGCGGCCTCCAGCGTGCGCACGCGGGGCATTTTGAACGCCAATGATGAGGGCGTGCTTCGCCCTAAGTTTTCCAACATCTCGCAAGAGTGCGGCAGGCCGGTGAACGTCAAAACCCGCAACCTTGAAGTCGAAGTTACCGCCAAGGGTGTGTTGCCGCAAGACATCATCCATGTGAGTGCCTCGCGCGACAACGAGATCAGCTTTGACGACGAACTCAAAGGCGGCCTGGCCACCCAGTTCATGCGCGATTGCATGCTGCGCGAGGCCAAAGACCTGGATGGTTCCGGTGCTATCAGCATGGACGAAATCCGCCAGTGCGCGCAGGCCAAAATCAACAAGCGCATGAACAATGATGCCAACTACAAGGCGCACAACCTGGTGTTGAACGGCAATGCGGCCTTTGTGCCCGCATGGTTCGCACAGGCCAGCACGACACCTGTCACGGCAGCGATAGCCTTACCCCTAATCACTCAGCCCACCCTTCAGTCCCCGGGTACATCATCGGGTGCTACGCCGGCTGCAACGCCGCTCACTGGCGAGCAAGCATTGCGTCAAATTCATGACCAGCGCGATGCCAAACGCCGTATCCAGTTCACGACGGTCAACACCCAACTCAAAATCAACCAGGACGCGCTGGAGTTCACCGTGCAATCGGATCGCGCGGGCTACCTGTATGTGGCGCAGGCTGGCTCCGACAATAAATCCGTCTACCTTTTGTTTCCGAACGACCTGGATCAAAACAACAAAATAGAAGCCGGCCAAACCCTGCAACTGCCGCGTGCCAATTGGCGCGTGAAAGCCGCAGGGCCTGCCGGTGTGGACAACCTGTTGGTGATGGTGACTGATGGCCCGCGCGACTTGAAATCGCTTGAAGCCATCAAGGCCGGGCCTTTTGTGAGTTCGCTCAACGATGCGCAGGGCCGCGCCAAAATGGGTGCGCTCATGACCACCTCCAACATGGTCGCCAACGAGGTGTGTCTGAACATATCCACACGGCAAAACAACCCGCTGTGTTCGGATGCTTATGGCGCGTCGATGCTCAAGATCGAAGAGGTGCAGTGAGGTGGCTGGCTGCTAGCCGCGCCGCGTTCCCACCAGCGCCGCGCCGATGATCATTGCCGCTGCCAGCGCAATGCTCCAGGTCAGGGCGCGGCCTGTCACCATCATCAACAGCACGGTGGAGGCCAGTGGGGTGAGGTAGCTCAGGATGCCGATCTGCCGTGCATCGCCGAGCTTCAAGGCTTTGTCCCACAGAAAAAATGCAGCACCCAGCGGCCCCAGGCCCATCACCGCCAGCAGTAGCCAGTCGCGCGCACTCAATGTCGCAGACGGCTCCAGCGCAACGTGACATGCGAGTGAGAGCACACCCGACACCAGGCCAAACAGACCAATCGCCGCTGTCGGAAAACCCTTGCCTGTGACCTCAGCCCGCTTGGTTTGCAGCGAGTAGTTGGCCCAGATGAGCGCGGAGAAAAGCGCCAGCAGATAGCCCCATACCGGGCTGATTGATGATGCGGTTGCGGCTGCAACAGCGCCACCGCGCGCGCCCAGAATGGCAATTGCCGCCCCTGCAAACCCCGTGATCGCCGCCACAATGTGTACGCCACGCAGCGCTACCCCCGGCAGATAAAACGGGGCCAGCACCACGATGAACAGCGGCCAAAGGTAGTTGACCAAATTCACCTCCACTGCAGGCGCGATGCGCAGGGCGATGAAGAGCAAAAAGTGAAACCCAAACAGCGTGAATACGCCCAGGCCCAGCGTGCGCGGCGCTACCTGCCACTGCCGTCTGTCCATGAACAAAAACGGCCACGCCAGCACGCTGCCAATCATCAGCGCGATGCCCGTCAGCAAGAACGGTGGCACATGTTTGAGCGATACACCGAGTGCTGAGAGTGAGGCCCACAGCGCGATGGCAGCCAGGGCGTAGAGATTGGCTTTCACGCAGTTTCGAGTTTTGTGCGGCCAGTGCCGCTATTGCCCAAGCGGCTTGAGCAACTCAGCCACATCATCCTCGGTAAAGAGAGGCTGCTTGCGCCCTTGCGAGCCGCTGTAAATGCTGTCGGCCAACGCTGCTTTGCGCGCTTGCAGGGCCAAAATGCGCTCTTCAATCGTGCCCTGTGCGACCAGCTTGTAGACGAACACGCTTTGGGTCTGGCCGATGCGGTGGGCGCGGTCGGTGGCCTGGTTTTCCACCGCCGGGTTCCACCACGGGTCGTAGTGGATGACGGTATCGGCCTGGGGCAAATTCAGGCCCACACCACCAGCTTTCAGGCTGATCAAAAACAGCGGCACCTGGCCACTGGTGAACTGCTCAATCAAGGCATCGCGTTTTTGCGATTGGCCGGTGAGTTTGACCCACTTCAGCTTGCGTTTTTGCAGCTCTTCTTCGATCAACTCCAGCATCGACGTGAACTGCGAGAACAGCAAAATGCGCCGGCCCTCGGCCAGCATTTCGGGCAGCAGCTCCATCAGCAGTTCCAGTTTGGCGGATTCCTTGATTTTTTTGGCAGCTGCCAACGGCACAAGGCGCGGGTCGCAGCACACCTGGCGCAGTTTCAACAGCGCATCCAGAATCTGGATTTGCGATTTGGCCAGGCCTTTGTTGGCCAGGGCATCGCGCACGGTTTTCTCGGTGGCCAGGCGAATCGTCTCGTACAGGTCGGCCTGCTTGCCGGTCAGTTCGACGGTGGAGACCGCTGTTTGCTTGGGCGGCAAGTCGGTGGCGACATCACTTTTGGCGCGGCGCAGCATGAAGGGCGTGATGCGGCGGCGCAGTTGGTCCAGGCGCTCACTACTGCCCAGTTTTTCAATCGGCGTGCGAAACAGTAGCTTGAAGCGGGCTTGGCTGCCCAGAAAGCCGGGCATCAAAAAGTGAAACAGGCTCCACAGCTCGCCCAAGTGGTTTTCCATCGGCGTGCCCGACAGGCACAGGCGGTGGCGGGTGTTGAGCTCGGCCACCACCTGCGCGGCATCGGTGTTGGCATTTTTGATGTTTTGCGCTTCATCCAGCACCACCAGGTGCCAAGCCTGTTTCATCCAGCGCTCGCGGTCGCGCTTCAAGAGCGAATAGGGGGCGATGATGAGGTCATGCGTGGCCATGTCCGCAGCCGCCTCATGGCGCTCGGCCCCGTGCAGCACCAGCACTTTGAGGCCGGGCGTGAAGCGATTCGCCTCGCGCCGCCAGTTGCCCATCAGGCTGACCGGGGCGATCACCAGGGCCGGACGATCTAGCCTGCCGGCCTGCTTTTCAACCAGCACGTGGGCCAGTGTTTGCAGCGTTTTGCCCAAGCCCATGTCGTCAGCCAAGATGCCACCGAGTGAATGCGTGCGCAAAAATTGCAACCAGTTCAGGCCCTGCTGCTGGTAGGGCCGCAGCTCAGCGTTCAAACCGCGTGGCAGGGGCACTTCGGGCAATGCACTTTGCCCTGCCAGTTGCTTGACCATCTCCGCCAAGGCTTGCGCACCTTGCCACTGAGCGCCTGTACCCAGCGCGGCACCCAGGCGCATCGCCTCCATGCGCGAGAGCCGCAGCGTGCCAGCGCCAAGGTCATGCCCGCGTTCGCCCAGCAAATCCAGCAGCGCGTTCAGCCACGGCAGCAGCGGCTCAGTCGGCAGGCGCAGCAACTTCCCACTGGGCTGCGTCAGGTAGGCAAAGGGCGGCAGTTGTACGATGTGGCCATCGTCAGTGATGAAGTTGCCCAGTTGCGACAGCAGCTCCGGTAAAAACGGCAAGATGTTGTGGCGCTTGCCGTTGATTTGCATGCCCAGCGAGAGGTCGAACCAGGGGCTCTGGCTTGCGCCCGCTTCGCCAGCCTCGCCAGCACCACGGCCTTGGGGCTCGTTCATCGACACGTCAAGCGAGTCTGCACGCTCAATCCAGCCGTCCAGCTCAGGGGCCAGCACCACGGTGAAGCCCGCATCACGCAGCGGCGCGAAGTCGCTCTCAGACCATTGCAGCCAGCGGTATTGCTCCGGTGCCAAGGCGATGTGAAATACACCGTCCGCGTTGCCCACCAAGCTCAGCTCATGCAGTTTTGCGAGCGCTGTCTGCTCTGACATCACATCGCGATGCAGCATGACGCGCTCGGGCGGATTGCCTTCGCTGGCGTCGCGTGAAACCAGCACGGGGCTTTGAACGTTCCGACTGAAAATAGCCAAACCGTCGTAGTCAAAACGCAGTACGGCGCGCAGCAAACCCGCTTGCGGGCGTTGCATCAACGGCGTTGGCTCGATTTCCAGAATCGCTTTGGGGAGGATGCCCTGAATCACGCGCGGCGCTTTGAGAGCCGGCGGCAGCGGCAGCCCCACCAGGCGGCTTAACAGCGCAGTCTCATGCGCGGCAAAGTCAGATTGCGGGATGGGCGGGGCCTTAAGGAGTAAGGCCAGGTGTTCGGCAGACAAACCCGGTATTTCGATCACACCGCATTCGCCCCGCCTTGAGTCAAGATACCACGGCGGCGTATTGGCAAACCAGCGTGTGGGTTGACTTGATTCATCAGGGTTTTCGACCTGAGCGGCACCACCCTCCCCATCATCGTCCAAGCCCGCTTGCAAGGCCCAGCCAGGCTCCTGCGTGCCCGGTATTTTCACCTCGGCCCAGCGCCAAGTGAGCGCGCGGGGCGCTCCCATGCGCAGGCTCTGGCCCAGCGTACGGTCTGGGCCTTGCTCGTACAACCGGCCTGAGCGGGCGGCCATCTCTACAACCAGTGGCCCGACTCGACCGGCCAGGGTTGCGGGCTCAAAGGCAGAATACGAATAGCTCAGGTTCTGCCCACTGAGCATGCGGATCAGGTTGATGATTTCCCGATCTTTCGCAGTCGCAATGTGGCTCTCGCCATAGCGCGGCAGCTTGACTTTAGACCAAGTGCCGTTGCGCAGGCGGTTGACGTGCGCGAACCCCAGTCGCAACAATGGCGGATTTGCGTCGTGGGTGGCAGCGAG
>JANOTE010000567.1:0-3585 GCA_031416195.1 Rhodoferax sp. | reverse complement strand
GTAGTCGGTCGAGCTGTCGATGGATTCAGAGCGGCTCTCCAGCATCAAGGAGAGCACGTCTTTACCCAACGCGATGTCGTTCTGCCAGGTCAACTGTTTGCGGTTGGTGTTGAACTTGTTGTTACCGCCTGCGGCACCGTCAGCAAAGCGGAAGTACTCGCTGATCGATTCGTCATCGCTCGTGCCGAGGCTCACCGTGGATTTCCACTGCGCCAGCCACTGGGCCTCCCATTTCAACTGGGCGTTGGTGAGGCGCGGTTTGGCGACTGCATCCGATGTCTCCTTGTTCAAGCCTAACGGGTTGGGAAACGGTGTGCCATCAAACTGGTATTCACCCTGGCTTTGTAGCAGGCTCAAAGTCAAGGCATGGTCTTTGTTGATGCGGGCGATGAGCTTTGCGTCGATGCTGGTGGACGCGAAACGATCTGCATCGGCATTGAAACTGCCCGAAGCCGGGTTGGTAATCACGCTGATGCCCGTCGCCTTTTCGTGCGACACGCCCAGGCTGTAGCCCAGCGCACCTGCGCTGCCGCGAAGCGATACGCCGGCCTGTTGCTGGCCGTCCGTACCTACGCCCACATTGGCAGCAAGCGTCAACTTGTCGGTGGGGGCTTTGGAGAAAATCTGGATCACACCGCCCACCGCGTCCGGGCCATACAGGGCGGAAGCTGCGCCGCGCAAAATTTCGATGCGCTCAATGCGCTGTAGTGGAATGTTCTCCAGCGATGCACCGCCCGTGGTGGCCGAGCCCACGCGCATGCCGTCAATCAACACCAGAGTCTGGCTGGCCGATGCTCCGCGCAGAAAAATGCCTGAATTGGAACGGTAGCTGCCATTGGAGGTGAATTGCACGCCAGGCTGCTGCGCCAGCAAATCAAGCAACGAAGACTGCCCGGCCTGGTCGAGGCGGTCACGGTCGATGATGGAGACATCGGCGATGACATCGGTGATGGGGGTGGCGACTCGGCTGGCCGTGACCACCACGTCCTTGAGGGTCACCGGGGCCACCGGCGCGGTTTGGGCCAACGTGAAGGGTGAAAACATAACGGCCAGCGAACAGGCCAACGGAACGGCGGCAAAGCGCGCGCGAAGTAACGATTTTTTCATAGAAGCATCAGTCAACAAAACCCTGTCCGTCGTCCCCGACAGAATATGGGCGGATTGGAAGCAGACGCTTGCGCGCGCACTTCCGCTGTGTTGGCCGGTATCCGGGCTGACGGAACAACTCCCAAAACCTTCCCAGGCGCGTGTTCAAAACGCCCAGTGGTTGTGTTTGAGAGATGGGACTAATTCACCGTCGTGGTGTGAACCAATCCCGTCCGTTTGACCGTTGCGGGGGCAGCGCAGGCTGGAGTTCTGTTGAGAACTCTCCTGCTTCCCGTTGAACTGCGGCATGTGAACCACGCTGCAAGCACCAACGGTTTGATTCTACAGGTGTGGGGTCACTTCAGACCACGTGCGCCGCTTTGAGAGCCGCCACCTGGGCCGCATCAAAGCCAAGTTCAGCCAGCACTTCATCGGTATGCTGCCCCATCGAGGGTGGCGCACGGCGCAGCACGGGCGGCGTGTCTTGCAGGCGCAATGGGCTGGCGATGGTGGCGATGGAATCCACATTGAAACCTGCAAACTCGCCGGTCACAGTGGGCTGCTTCACTGCGATGTTTCGTGCCTTGACTTGGTCGTCTGCAAAAGCCAAGCCCACGTCGTTGATCGGGCCGCAGGGTACGGCCTTGTCGCCCAGCAGTTGAATCCAGTAGGCCGTGGTTTGGCTACGGGTGACAGCCTCCAAGGCGGCAATCAACTCGCCACGGTGAATGTTGCGTGCTGAGGTTGTCGCAAAGCGCGCATCACCCGCCCATTGCGGTTGGCCTGCTGCATGGGCAAAGCGGCTGAACTGACCATCATTGCCAATCGCCAGCAGCATCTGGCCGTCTTGCGTGGGGAAGTTTTGATACGGTGCAAGACTAGGGTGCGTGTTGCCTTGGCGCCGGGGTACGGCGCCGGTGTTCAAATAACCAATCGCCTGATTCGCCAGCATCGCCATGCCGCAATCCAGCAGTGCCATGTCGATGTGCTGCCCTTTGCCCGTTTGATGGCGCACTTCCAGCGCCGCCAAAATTGCGCTGCATGCAAAAACACCAGTGAACAAATCCGTGATCGCCACGCCCACCCGCATAGGCCCGCCGCCCGGTGTGCCATCGGCATTGCCGGTGATGCTCATCATGCCGCTCATGGCCTGAATCATCAAATCGTAGCCGGCGCGCTGGGCATACGGGCCGCTTTGCCCAAAGCCGGTAACACTGCAATAAATCAGGCGCGGGTTGCCAACTTTCAGACTGTCATAGTCCAGCCCGTAATGGGCCAGCCCGCCGACTTTGAAGTTTTCCACCACGATATCGCTTTGCGCCGCCAACTGTTTGATGATCGCCTGGCCTTCAGGCTTGGCCAAGTCAACCGTGATGGCGCGCTTGTTGCGGTTGGTAGTGTGGAAGTAAGTGGCGTGATTCGTTGGATTGCCATCCACATCCAGCATGAAGGGTGGGCCCCATTTGCGGGTGTCATCGCCGTCGTTGGGGCGCTCGACCTTGATCACGTCCGCGCCCAGATCGGCCAGCATCTGCGCGCAATACGGGCCTGCGAGGACGCGGGAGAGGTCCAGGACTTTGAGGTGGTCCAGCGCGCCGGGTTGGGTTGACTCGGCATGGGTGTTGGCTGTCATGGTGCGGTCTCGCTGTTTTGTGATGAAGCTCAGGCAATGCCTCGAAGAAAACTGATTTGGGCAACCCGGTCAGCCAACGATTGGTACTTGCTGGCGACGGGCCAGCGCAGCGGCCAGTGCAGCGGATGCGTGGGGTTGTAAAGTACGCTTCAGATGCCGCCCCAACACTGCGGTGAGCAACAACCCCGTCCCTAACACCCCCAGCCCGGCGTAGGCAGCCCACTGCGGGTCGAGTTGCGCACCGGCTGCGGCAATGCCCACCCCGATCATCACCCAACTGGTGGTCCAGACTAACGCCCCCAATGTGTCGAAGGCAGAGAAACGGAGCCATCCAAGCCGCGACGCCCCGGCACCCACACCGATCAGCGTGTAGGTGCCCTTCGAGAAGCGGTACAACGGCAAAAGCAAGCGCTCGTACCGCTCCACACCCGCAGAACCCAGTGCCAGCCACGGTGCGAAGCGCGGAAACGTTTCATACAGCCAGGGTGCAAAGTGCCGCCCGATCCAAAAACGCAGTTGGCTGCCCACCAGGGTTCCCGCAGCTACGGCTGCAAGCACCGCCAACACGTCAAGCGCCCCTGAGAAGCTGATGTAGCCGGCGATCATTGGCAGCGGCCCGGTCTTGCCCATGGCATAGGCCAGTAGCAAACCGTAGACCAGGGTGTCGTACTTTGCAACCCAGTCAATGAGTTCTTGGGGCGTCATTTGAATACTTATTCAAATACTTAATTGGGGTCAGCAACTGTCTTAAAAGTCAAGCGCCTTGATGGACGATTCCATGCAACGCGTTGTTGAACGGGAGGCTATCACGCACCATTGCATTGAGGATGGTCAGCAGTTTTCGCATGCAGGCCGTCAACGCCAGC
>JANOTE010000566.1:0-1608 GCA_031416195.1 Rhodoferax sp. | reverse complement strand
CGAAGCCATCGCGCCATGGAACCCGGCACTGCCGTGGCCGATTCGGCGCGAGTCCCGCATCGTCGAGTCAGCCCACTTTTTTCAACAAATGGAAGTGCCAGGCGCGCCCAATGCGTTGACGTTCATCGAGCCTCTGCAAGTCATGGGCGAGCTTGCACGCTACCGGCTCAAGCCCGTCACCGGGCAGCGCCACCAGTTGCGCGTACACATGGCGGCACAGGGTTTGCCCATCGTGGGCGATGGCATCTACCCCACGCTCACGCCCGAAGGCCAGATTGATTTTGAGCGCCCGCTGCAACTGCTGGCCAAGTCGATTGAGTTTGTGGACCCGCTCAGTGGTGTGCTTCGATCATTCACAAGCCAGCGTCAGTTACTATATATTTAATAGCTGTTTGTGCATATGACACGGGAGCCAAGGCCATATTTCATTCACATTTTCGTGATTATGGAGGTTATTTGGGTAAAAATTAACCTCCAGGTTAATTTTCATCGTTTGAATGCCGTCAAAGACCAATCACCTGCGGATTGAGCGGCGTCAGCGGCTTGCTGTGCAGCAAATAGCCAATCAAGTTATCCGCCGCGAGATTCGCCATTGCCAGCCGAGTACCGATAGTTGCGCTGGCGATGTGCGGGGTGAGCACGACGTTGGGTACGGTCAGCAGGTCGGGGTGGACTTGGGGTTCGCCTTCAAACACATCAAGACCGGCAGCGGCAATTCGCTTCTCCCGCAGCGCGACTGCCAGCGCCGCGTCGTCCACAATGCCGCCGCGCGCGATGTTGATCAACGTCGCGGTGGGTTTCATCAGCGCCAACTCCACAGCGCCAATAGTGTGATGCGACGCCGCTGAATATGGCACGACCAGCATGACGTGGTCTGCGGTTCTTAAAAGCGTCTCTTTACTCACGTAGCTGGCTTTGCATTGACCTTCAGTCGCAGCATCCAGACGCGAGCGGTTGTTGTAGATCACCTTCATGCCAAAGCCGTGAGCGCCGCGTTTGGCAATGGCCTGGCCGATGCGGCCCATGCCGATGATGCCCAACGTGCTGCCGTGTACCTCGGCGCCTGCAAACATGTCGTAGCGCCACTTTGTCCACAAACCAGCGCGCAGAAAATGCTCGCTCTCGGTAATGCGCCGCGCCGTGGCCATCAGCAAGGCAAAGCCAAAGTCGGCGGTGGTTTCGGTCAGCACGTCGGGCGCATTGGTGGCCAGCACGCCAGCCGCTGTCATCGCGGGCACATCAAAGTTGTTGTAGCCCACGGCCATGTTGGCGCAGATTTTTAACTCAGGGCATGCCGCCAGCACGTCGGCGTTGATACGCTCGCCACCACTGGTCAGCACCCCCTGCTTGCCTTGCAGTTTGGCGATCAACTCGGGCTGGCTCCAGGTGGCATCGTCCTGATTCGATTCGACCTCAAAATGCACGGCGAGTTTGGCGATGACTTCGGGAAAATTGGCGCGAGCAATGAGTAGTTTAGGAAGTTCGGGTTTGTTCATGGGGTGATTTGAGACATTTGTGAAGTTGTAGGTGCAGTCGTAACCTGAGCGGGGCTTGATTGCGTTTGCGCCACTGCCTTGTTGCGTTTGGGTTGTGGATGCCAGCCCATCA
>JANOTE010000565.1:0-1987 GCA_031416195.1 Rhodoferax sp. | reverse complement strand
GGTATTCGACAGGTGTTTCGAACCCGTCGTTGCCAGCGCCAACCCCAACAGCAAGGCCAAAGCGGCCAAGCAACTGACCCAAAACTTGAGCCCATCGGATAGCTGAGTGACGTGGGGCAATGCAATGGTCGATTTCATGGTGTACTCCGGGTAAATCAGGTGGTTGGGCAATGGTGCAAAGGCGCGTCAGGTAAGCTTAGGGAATCAAGCGCAATGGGGATGTGCGAAAAAACACCGTTTTGTGCAAATACCCGCAGCGCTGCCTGCCGCGGTTTTCCTGCTGCTGCAGGAGCAACCGGTGGTGCACGAACGCTACCTTCGTCAACTCACGGGCTTGATGCGCCTGCTGACAACGCGGGTGACACGGGAGATCTCCGCTCTTACCAAGCGAGGGCTGCCTCAAAAGCAGGGCAGCGCGCTGTTAGTTGCGGATCTGCACGAATTGGAGCGGCTGTTTGGCGAATCTTCCTTGAGCGCTAACGGACCCTGACGGGCACTAACGGGCACTGACGCTCGTTCAGCTTAAAACACAAGACTCACCATCACGAAAGCCAGCCGGTTTTTGGTGAGCGCGCCAAAGTAGGTTTGAGCATCGCCCTCGTAAAAATCAATCCCGGCGCTGAGGCGGGCGTAATCATTTAAAGCGTATGACACGCGGGGACGGATCAATCGGCTTTGTCCGGTGAGATCAAAAACCCCGCCAATTTCCCACTTGAGCTTATCGTTCAGCAGGCGGTCTGACAGCCGAAAGGTCAAGCCTGTTTCCAGCGCGGCGTACTCGGTGTTAAGCCGGGTGCGGCCAAGTTCCAGCGTGCGCTGCAGTCCGGATGCCTGTGTGGACTCCCGGTAGTCCCAGTGGCGGGTGGCCAGCAGTTGCACGTTCAGGTTCATGGTGTCGGCGAAGTCCAGGTCGGCGCCCAGAACGGCGCGGCTCACCCGGCGCTCATCCTTTGGGCATTGATCGCAACCTGGGCGCAGGGCCGCATGGCTGAACTCGGCGCGCCAAGTCCACGCACCCGATGCCAGCGCCAGATCTGCGCCCACGCTGCGCGAGCGTTCAAAGTCACCTTGAAACACGGGTGCTTTGGGAGTGCCCAAATCCAGCCGGTAGCGGGCAAATCTCTCGTAGCCGTCAAAGTAAGAGACTGACCAGTCCAGCCCCTGCCCCGCGCGATCCAGTTTGACAGCCCACTCGGTGCCCGCGGGTTCAGGTGCTTTGACCAGGTTGGCGGGCAAGGCACCCTGCGGCGTGATGTGCGCCGTGAACTGGGCTGCCACTGCGGTCAAGGAAATACTTGGGTTGAGGGCGTAGCGAATTTTGATGGCGTCAATTCCCAGGCGCTGGCTGTCGTCATCAGGGGTCAGCAGGTTGAAGTCTTTGGGAGCAAGTTTGTCAGTGGGATTGACGCCATCGGCACGACCCCAGGCCACAATTTGCCGGCCAAAGCGAACCGCGAGTGCGTATCGCTCAAAGTCGACATAGGCCTCCCGAACCCGCCCGCTGGCACTGTCAGCAGCCAGATTGAACTGCGAACCTGCGCGCACATTCAAGCCCAGACGCAGGTCGGCGTTTATCTTGGGTTTCCAGTTGACCGTGCACCAGGCGCTGGCTACGTCCTGGCGGTCATCCAGGTTGCGGTTGGATGTCCAGGTGGACAGGCTGCATTCGCCATATGGGGGTGAAAAAGGCAGTGACGGCAGTGCATCCGCCGATGTGGCTGGGGCGGGCGAGGGCACCGCCGGGGGCAATCCGTCGGCCTGGCTGGCTTGGCCAGGCTGCGCCGCCAGCAACGCGGCCAGCGCCACACTTGCGCAATACTGCCGGGCGGCGTTTCCGGAGCGCATGGCTGCTTACTCCTCTTTTTCGAGGTAGCCAGCGGCAAAGTAGGCTTCACTCACGGGCTGGTTGGCTACAAACTGTTCAAACTTCAAAAAGGTCGAGTGCCCCGTTTGGTGATTTTTCACCTGAACCTGCATGGGCTGGAAC
>JANOTE010000564.1:0-4192 GCA_031416195.1 Rhodoferax sp. | reverse complement strand
GCGGTCGTCCAGATGCTCCAAGCCCGCCAGCAAAATACCCGAGCGCTTTTGTTCAGCGAACATGAAGTCTTTGATCTCCACGATGCTCGGTACGGCGTTTTTCGCATCGCCAAAAAACTCCAGGCACACTGTGCGCACATGGGTGGGCATACGGTGTACCACCCAGCGGCAACTGGTGATGAGGCCATCACAGCCTTCTTTTTGGATGCCAGGCAGGCCGCTCAAAAACTTGTCAGTGACGTCTTTGCCCAGGCCTTCTTTGCGAAAGCTCTTGCCGGGGATGTCGAGCCGCTCGGTTTTCTCCAGCGTCTTGCCATCGGCCTTGAAATATTTCAACTCGAAGCTGGCCAGTTGCGCATCATGAATCTTGCCCATGTTGTGGTTTAGCCGCGTGACTTCGAGCCACTTCGCCTCGGGCGTGACCATGCGCCACGAGGCCAGATTGTCAAGCGCCGTGCCCCACAGCACCGCCTTTTTGCCGCCCGCGTTCATGGCGACGTTGCCGCCAATGCACGAAGCCTCGGCCGACGTAGGATCGACCGCAAACACAAAACCGCCGCGCTCAGCCGCATCGGCCACGCGCTGCGTTACCACCCCAGCTTCCGAGAAGATGGTGGGCACGGCATCGCTCATACCGGGCAGGGTCAGCATTTCGACCTCGCTCATGGCTTCGAGCTTCTCGGTGTTGATCACCGCGCTCTTCCACGTCAACGGCACCGCACCGCCGGTGTAGCCCGTGCCACCACCGCGCGGCACGATGGTCAAGCCCAATTCGATGCAGCCTTTGACCAGGCCCGCCATCTCGGCTTCAGAATCGGGCGTGAGCACGACAAACGGGTATTCGACGCGCCAGTCGGTCGCGTCCGTCACGTGCGAGACGCGGCTTAGCGCATCAAACTTGACGTTGTCTTTGGCTGTGAGTTTGTTCAGCACACGCTGGGTCTTGCGGCGCAGGTCGGCCACTTTGTCAAAGGCTTCGTCAAAGCGCTGCACCGCGCCATCGGCAGCGGCCAGCAGCTCGGACACCAACGCATCACGCATTGCATCCGCTTGCGGTGTACGGCGCTTTTGCACTTCGCCCAAGCGGTGTTTCAACGCCTCAACCAGCAGGCGGCGGCGCTTGGGGTTGTCCAGCAGATCATCCTGCAAATACGGGTTGCGCTGCACCACCCAGATATCGCCCAGCACCTTGTACAGCATGCGCGCCGAGCGGCCCGTGCGGCGCTCACCACGCAGTTGCAGCACCAGCTCCCAGACGTGCTCGCCCAGCAGGCGGATGACGATTTCGCGGTCTGAAAACGAGGTGTAGTTGTACGGTATCTCGCGGATGCGCTCTTGACCTGTCGGTTCAGAGTCCGACAACTGGGCCATCAAAGGAAAGGGCAGGGGTGCGTTCATCAGGACTCTAGGTGACTGTTCGTGGGGCAGGCCGTGGGGGCGGCTTTGAATACTACCGCAGTGCAGCATTTTATCGCCCGGCAGGGCTATGCGAGGTGATGTGACGTAAACCCCAGTACCTCCTGGCCATAATCCGGGTTTAATAATCGTCACGTCGCCGTCACGCAACCGTCATGTTCGGTTGTTAGCCTACCGGATGTTTTTTGAAGATGTTTTGATTTAGGAGTTGACATGAAATTAATGAAACTAAAGTTAGCCGCAGCCGCTTTGGTCGCTGCATTCACCGTGCCAGCGCAGGCCCAAACCGAAATTCAATGGTGGCACTCGATGACCGCCGTCAACGGCGAGGTGGTCAACGACCTGGCCAAGAATTTCAACGCTACCCAGAGCAATTACAAAATCGTCCCTACGTTCAAGGGCACCTATACCGAAGCCTTTACAGCAGCCGTTGCAGCCTTCCGCGCTGGCAATGCACCGCATATTCTTCAGGTTTTTGAAGTTGGCACCGCCACCATGATGGCGAGTAAGGGCGTGACGATTCCGGTTGGCAAAGTGATGCAGGACTCTGGCGAGAAGTTCGACCCAAAAGCCTATGTTTCCGCTGTGGCGGGCTACTACACCGCGCCCAATGGGCAAATGCTGAGCTTTCCGTTCAACAGCTCCACCACCGTGTTCTACATCAACAAGGATGCGTTCAAAGCGGCCGGCATTGACACAACCAAAGCACCGGGCACCTGGCCTGAGGTGGCCCTGGCTGCCGCCAAACTCAAGGCCAGCGGCCACAAATGTCCGCTGTCAATCGCCTGGCAGGGCTGGACCCAGTTGGAGAGCTTTTCAGCCTGGCACAACGTCGAATTCGCCACCAAGGGCAATGGCATGCAGGGTCTGGATGCCCGCATGAAGGTCAACTCGCCACTGCACGTGCGCCATATCGAGAATCTGGCGAACATGGCCAAACAGGGCCTGTTCGTCTACAAGGGACGCTCCAACGTGCCGGAGGCCAGCTTCATCTCGGGCGAGTGCGCGATGATGACGACGTCCACTGGTTTTTATGGCAACGTCGCCAAGAACGCCAAATTTGACTTCGGTCTGGCGCCCCTGCCCTACTACCCTGATGTGCCCGGGGCCCCTCAGAACACAGTGATAGGCGGGGCCAGTTTGTGGGTTATGGCTGGCAAAAAGGCTGACGAATACAAAGGCATTGCACAGTTTTTCAACTATCTGTCCAAGCCTGACATCCAGGCTGCAACGCACCAGCGCACGGGCTACCTGCCCATCACCACGGCCGCGTTCCAGCTCACGGAAAAATCAGGGTTTTACCAAAAGAACCCAGGCACCGATGTAGGTGTTAATCAAATGATCCGCAAGACCACCGACAAGTCGCGCGGCATCCGGTTGGGCAATTACGTGCAGATTCGCACCATTGAAGACGAGGAGCTTGAGCAGGTTTGGGGTGGCAAGAAGTCTGCCCAAGAAGCGCTGGATTCCATCGTGCTGCGTGGCAATGAGCTGCTAGAGCGCTTTGAGAAAGCCAGCAAGTAATCGCACCAGAGAACAAAAACGGATTGAGTTGACACGCGGGCTACACTGCATCTGTGGAAAAACGAGTCGTCTTCCGGTCTACCTGGCTGCCCTGGGTGCTGATCGCACCCCAGGTGGTTGTGATTGCGGTGTTTTTCTTTTGGCCCGCCGCACAGGCGCTGGTGCAATCCGTCCAGCAATCCGATGCTTTTGGCACCTCGGTAGAGTGGGTGGGCCTGGAGAATTTCCGAAACCTCTGGAACGATCCCACCTACCTCGCCTCGTTTTACACAACCGCCTTATTTTCGACGTTGGTGGCTGTGCTGGGCATCGGCATTTCGCTGGTACTTGCCGTTTTCGCAGACCGCATCGTCAAAGGGGCACTGGTCTATAAAACCCTGCTGATCTGGCCCTACGCGGTAGCCCCGGCGGTGGCTGGCGTGCTGTGGCTGTTCATGTTTGCGCCCAGCGTGGGCGTTGTTTCTTATTGGTTGCGCGCAATGGGTGTTGATTGGAACCACCTACTCAACGGCAGCCAGGCGATGACGTTGGTGGTGATGGCTGCAGTCTGGAAGCAGATTTCCTACAACTTCCTGTTCTTTCTGGCCGGTCTACAGAGCATTCCGAAATCACTGATTGAGGCAGCAGCAATAGATGGCGCGCGGCCCTGGCGGCGTTTCTGGACGATTGTGTTCCCGCTGCTGTCGCCCACCACGTTTTTCCTCCTGGTCATCAACATCGTCTATGCTTTTTTTGACACCTTTGGCATCATCGACGCAGCCACGGAAGGGGGGCCTGGCAAAGACACATCAATCCTGGTTTACAAGGTTTACTACGACGGCTTCAAGGCGATGGACTTAGGGGGCTCGGCCGCGCAGTCCGTAGTTTTGATGGTGGTTGTGGTGGCGTTGACGGTGGTGCAGTTCCGGTTCGTTGAGAAGAAGGTGAATTACTGATATGGTCGAGCGCCGTCCGCTGTTAAACGCCCTCTCGCACGTCATCCTGATACTCGGCGTGCTGGTGGTGGCATTCCCTCTGTACCTTACTTTTGTGGCGTCCACCCACTCGGTAAGCGACATCGTCCAGGCACCCATGCCCATGCTGCCCGGCACGCACATGGTGGAAAACTACACGGCGGCGTGGAACGGCACGGGCGGCGGCAATGGCTCCAAGGCACCGGTTGGACAAATGATGATGGTCAGCTTTGTCACGGCGCTGGTGATCGCGGTAGGCAAGATTGTCATCTCGCTGCTGTCGGCGTTTGCCATCGTGT
>JANOTE010000563.1:0-2858 GCA_031416195.1 Rhodoferax sp. | reverse complement strand
TTCGCTGGTGCGCCACAGCAGGTCAACATGGGGGGATTGAAGCGCGTTTTGCCAGGCATCGCGCAAGGCACGGGCCAGCGCGTCTCGGGTTGGCAGGCCCAGCAACTGGCGCTGCGCCGCCGTCCACGGGCCGGGTGGCTCGGTGGCCAGACTCAGGCTGCCTTCGTTACAGCCGGGTATCACCACGACGCGCAGGCTGCGGCCCAGCAACTGGCTTAGGGGCAGTATCACCACTTGCTCCTGCGCAGGATGCTGCGGGTTGAAACTGGCCGCCTCCAGCGCTTGCGTGACCCAAGCCGTGAAGCCGACCAGCGACATCTGGCCGGTGAACGCTGCAAAGTCAGCTTCATTGCCCGCCGCAAGGCGCAGCGTTTTCACAACCGTCTGCCCTGCAGCATCAGCGATCAACCCTGCCCACTGTCCGGTTTGCTGGAGCGCCGCCCGGATGTACACAAGCCAATCCGACAAACTGCGGCTTTGCCTCAGCCCGGCGCGAATGGCATCCGCCTGGGCGACCTGCGCGCGGGCCTGCACGGCCGATTCTGGCAGGGCCTCCAGTGCGCGCCGCCAGTCGCGCACGCCTTCTTTGCGCCAGAGCGTTTCTGCGGTGGCCAGCGCAGCCAGAGAAATATTGGGCGAGTTCTTGAGCCAATCCAGCACATCATCGGTAGCTGCATCAAAGCGGCAGGCACGCAGCAGCCCCATCAGCGTGGCCGCAGCGCGGGTGGTCGACAGCTTCCAGCCGGTTTCGTCGCGCACGTGTACGCCGCGCTCGCCAAGCATGGCGCGGATGCGCCGCGTGAGCATTCGATCAACCGCCACCAAGGCTACTGGGCTCTTGCCCTCGTTCAGGTGCGCCAGCACGCAGGCAGCGGCACTTTGGGCTTCGTCTTGCACATCCTTCCGTTGATACAGCGCGAGCCAGCCCATGCGGTGTGCGGGCTGCGTGTTTAACGAGGAAGTAACGAGTGACAGACCCAGCCCCCTCTCTCCCATGCCCATCAACAGCGCCTGACTCAAGGGATCGACCTGAAACCCCGACAGCACGACCAGGAGATCCGGCCGCTCGGCAAACAACGCGTCGCTGGCGTACCCTGAGTTGGCGGCCCACGCCAGCGCAATGCGGCCAATGGCCGCCTCCAGCGCCAGCACGGGCGAATCCATCGCCGCTGCGAATTCATTGCTCAAACGCACTCCCCAGCCGGCACGCTGGTCTGGAGGGACAGCCGCCGCCACGCCCGCCAGATTCCACGCCGCCTCCACCAATCGCAGTGCCAGCGCGTCCTGTTGATCCTTCAGACCTGCACGCGCCAGCAACTCGCTGGCCGTGAGCAAGTCCATGCCTGCGTCCCGATGGATATCGAGCGCCTCGCAACGTCTTGCGCGCCTGGTCGATACCCAATTTTGGGTGGTCTCAAACCGGGGAACAAAGGATGCGCCAACTGTGCCCTGCCGCCAGGCGGTGCGGCCCTCGTTCATCAGTTGCGCATAGGGCACCAGCACCACGGTGCGGCTGGGGTGGGCATTGAGCTTGGCCATCTCGGCACGGATGCGCGCCAGCAACGCCTGCCACACGGCTTCGCAATGATGGGCTTTTTCTATCACACTCATAGGACTTGTTTAACGGGGAAGTGTTGATAACGTCAGGGAAGACGCGATGTAACGTATCAGCGGACTGAGTACGCTGGTTTCTGTCACAATTTCCTCACTTTACCCTCACACCCCTTCTCGGCCACTTCAGACCTTAACTCCCCACAAGGAAATATTCCATGGCAAGCGAACTCATCAAACATGTCTCTGACGCATCTTTTGAATCGGATGTGCTGCAAAGCAAACAGCCCGTGCTGGTCGACTATTGGGCCGAATGGTGTGGCCCCTGCAAGATGATTGCACCGATTCTGGACGAGTTGTCTGCCACCTATGCGGGCAAGCTGCAAATCACCAAAATGAATGTCGATGAAAACCGTGACATCCCCGCCAAGTTTGGAATTCGCGGCATCCCCACATTGATGCTGTTCAAGGACGGGCAACTGGCCGCCACCAAGGTGGGCGCCATGAGCAAGGCCCAGATGACGGCGTTTATTGACCAGCAGCTCACTGTCAGCGACCAGAAGCTCGCCTGATCTGTTTGAATTTCCCGGCTGCCCCACTATCGTTTTGGGGTAGCCGTTTTTCCTGTCATAATCCTCTCCAATCGCTGGTTCCAACCCTGAATCAGTTCGAGTTCCCGGTTTAAAAACCCAAGGTCGAGGCAATCAAGCCGACCGTCCCGTACCTCCCTAGCTACCTCCCCGATTTGCAACACCCCCAAGGGGTCATTTCCATGCACTTAAACGAACTCAAGGCACTGCACGTGTCAGAAGTCCTCAAGCAGGCCGAAGAGCTTGAAATTGAAAATACCGGACGAATGCGCAAGCAGGAGTTGATGTTTGCCATCATCAAAAAGCGGGCGCGCACGGGCGAGCAGATCATTGCCGATGGCGTGCTTGAAATCCTGCCCGACGGTTTTGGCTTTTTGCGCAGCCCGGATACCAGCTACACCGCGTCCACCGACGACATCTACATCAGCCCCAGCCAGGTTCGGCGCTTCAACCTGCATACCGGTGACATGATTGAAGGCGAGGTGCGCACGCCCAAGGATGGTGAGCGCTACTTTGCCCTGAACAAGCTTGATCGCGTGAATGGCGGCGGCCCGGAAGAGAACAAGCACAAGGTGATGTTCGAGAATTTGACACCACTGTTTCCCAAGGTCCAGATGAAGCTGGAGCAAGACATCAAGGGTGAAGAGAACATCACCGGACGCGTCATCGACATCATCGCTCCCATCGGCAAAGGCCAACGCGCCCTGATCGTGGCGC